>JAUPVD010000389.1 GCA_030917225.1 Pseudomonadota bacterium | reverse complement strand
GCAATCGCCGCCAGCAGGCGTTGCTGCCCGAATTGCTCGCCAGCCTGATTTTCGGCTTCAAGAACACCATCCGAGCAGAGCATGAGTTGGCTGAATTCCTGCCAGGAAAATGTCGCCGGCGCGATATTGATTTCCTTGCTGTCTACAATTCCCAACGGAAGGTCCTGCGAAGCAAATTCCCGAAGAATGCTGCCGCTATTGTCCAGCAAGACGACATTGGGCATACCGCCGATCCAGATTTCCCCTTCACGCTTGGCAGTGTCGAGGCAGACCATTGTTGCCCCGACAAAACGACCGACAGGCATCGACTCGCGCAACTGTTGGTTGATCTCGGCGATCATCGTAGCCAACGGCGTGTCTTCCGGCGCCATGCGATAGAAAAGGGTCAGTACCGGTACGGTACTGATCGCGGCCGTCAGGCCGTGGCCGGTAGCGTCGGCGAGCAGCGCATAGAGGCGTCCACTCGCCGATCGCGTCGCGGCCAGCACGTCGCCACTGAAATTCTGCGCCGGCGTTAGCCAGTATTGGACCAGTGGATCGTCGAGTTCCGGTCGCATCAGCTGACGTTCGATGAGCGTGTGCGCAAGGTGGCTCTCCGCCTCTGAAGATTCGTAATAGTGCTGCAGCTTGTCCGCGTTTTCCTTCAGTTGATTTTCGGCACGCTTGCGCTCGGAGATATCCCGAAGGACGCCGATAAACATGCGCTTGCGCTCAAGGCGAACCTCGCTGACGCCCAATTCTGCAGGGAAAGTGCTGCCATCTCGACGCTGTGCCGGTACCTCACGCGTCGTCCCGATAATTCGCGGCGGACCACCTGTCACGTACTCGCGCACGTAACTGTCGTGCTCGGTCCGATACGGCTCCGGGCATAGCACCTTGACGTTCTGCCCAACCAGTTCGTCCGGTGTCCAGCCGAACAAGACCTCGACAGCGCGGTTACAGGAAAGAATGGTCGCGTCGGTATCGATGGTGATGATCGCGTCAAGCACGTTGTCTGAAATTGTGCGCAAGCGTTGCAAGGACTCGCCAACGCTTTGCTGCAACATAAGCGTGCGCTGCATTGAGCGCATCTTGGCTTCGAGCACGACAAAATTGATTGGCTTGGAAAGGTAGTCGTCGCCACCCGCCTCAAGTCCGCCGACGAGATTCTCGTCGCGATCCAGCGCGGAGAGAAAAATGATCGGTACCCAGCGCTCGGATGGCTGAGCGCGAATCTGCCGGGTTGCTTCCAGTCCGTCCATCACCGGCATCATGATGTCCATCAGGATCAGGTCAGGCTTGTGCTCGTGATATTTGGCGACGGCGACCTCACCGTTCTCAGCGGGGATTGCCTCGTGCCCCAATTTCTTGAGGAAGACCTGAAGGATCTGAAGATTGGTCCGGTTGTCATCGACAGTGAGGACCCGCAGCTTTGGCAATTCATCCATGGTGGGTGACATTTAACAGTTGTTCCTGATCTGAAGCTTGACAGTATTGCCACAGCCTTCGTATTCAATGGTGGCGAACCCGCTCATCCGGGTCAGCGCAATTCCCCGTCCGTTGGGGTCGAATGCACGCTCCGGATCGAAATCCAGATATTTCTGCCATTCGAACCCCTTGCCTTCGTCAACAATGCGGATCACGACGCTATCAGCTCCCCGGACAACGCTGGCCCGCACGCGCTTCTCGCTATTTTCCGGCAAGGAAAGACGCAAGCGCACTTCTTCATTCCAACAATCATCTCGCCTCAACTGAGACTTCTCAGCGTAGGAAATGCCGAGATTCCCATGCTCAACACCGTTGATCATCAGTTCGGAAAGCCCAAGAACCGCGCTTTCCGGCTGCGGACAGATTTGTGCCAGGAAAGCAGCGAGAATACTGGCCTCCTCAATCGTGCGGAACACGAACTCGCCAGAAGCAAGTGTTTGCAGCGCGCTGACGTGCTCCGCAAGCTTTTGCTGCATTTTATTGCGGCTATCGTTATCGGCAAGTGCGCCCCGGACAATCGTCAGCAGGGAATCGCGTGCGTAGGGCTTGACCAGATAGTAGTAAGCGCCAGCAGCCAATCCTTCTCGAACCTGGTCGGGATTGCCGGCTGCTGTCTGCATGATGACCGGAATCGACAGAAAGCGGCTATCGCTTTTCATGCGCATGAGTAGTGCCATGCCGTCCAGAACCGGCATCATCCGGTCGAGAAGCACGGCCGAGTAATTGTTGTCGCCATTCAACAGCGACCACGCAAGCTCGCCGTTCTCGGCCGTGTCTAGATCAAGACCGGTTCCCTCAAAGTACTCGGAAATGATTTCAAGGTTGAACGGCTCGTCATCGACGACCAACAGGCGTGGTGTTCCTCCCGGTGTGCCCATTCAGTCTCCTCTGTCGGCGAGATGCACTGATTGCGGAAGTGTCACGATCAATGACGCCCCGCCCGATGAATTGTTGCACGCCAGGATCGTCCCACGATGTGCGTGCACGATTTCCCGGCAGATGGCCAGGCCAAGCCCTGTGCCGCCAGCACCTGTCTTGGTCTTGCTGCTCTGGACGAATTTGTCAAAGATGTGTTCCAGTTCATCCTCCGGAATTCCCGGACCATTGTCCCGAATTTCGATCTGCAGCGCTGGCACATTGTCCGGGTCCGTGGCTCGCCGGCCAGGACCAAGCGACGCCGATGAGAATACTACTTCCACGGTACCCTGGTCCGGAGAGAATTTGATGGCGTTGGACAGAAGGTTGCGGATGACCTGGCCGAAGCGCCCGGTATCGATCGGTGCAAGGGTGTTGGCGGTTTCCGAAACGACATTCAGACGGATACTTCGCTTGGCCGCCCAGCCTTCGCTTTCCGTCACCGCTTCACGCACCAACGGCACAATATCCTGCTCCGTAAGTTCGACGCGCATCATCCCCGCTTCAAGCTTGGAAAGATCGAGCAGGTCGTTGAGAAGACCAAGCAGGCGCGAGCCACTTTGATGAATGCGCTGGAAATAGTGGGCCAGCTTCTCCTGTTCAGCGGCTCTAGCCTTTTCTTCTCCGAGCCCAGCAAAGCTGAGGACTGAATGCATCGGGGTTCGCAGCTCGTGCGACATATTGGCCAGAAACTCCGACTTCGCTTCGCTGGCCCGCTCTGCAGCCTCCTTGGCTACGACAACATCTGCCGTACGCTCGGCGACCATTTCCTGCAGATGGTCGCGGTGACGGACCAGTTCGGCTTCGGCCGCCTTGCGCTCAGTGATGTCGGTATAGATGGTGACAAATCCGCCGCCGGGCAATGGCGTGCCACGCACCTCGATCGTCCTGCCGTTGGGCCGGGTCCGTTCGAAATGGTGCGGGGTAGGATGGCGAGCCCGTTCGATCACGCTCATGGCCAGTTCGTTCGGGTCACCCGGTCCGTAGTCGCCGCGCCGGGCATTGAATAGGGCAACTTCGTAGAGAGATGGTGGGCCAGAGGCAAAGAGTGAGTCCGGGAACTCCAGCACCCGTTTCAGTTCCTGGTTGGCGGCAATGAAGTGAAGCTCGTTATCGATCAGCGACACGCCGCCGGGAATGTGTTCGATGATTGCTTCCATGCGCCGGCTCTGATTTTCCAGATCGGACAGCGCGCGCTTGCGTTCGGTAACATCAGTGGCGATACCAAGATAGCCGGTGACCACACCGTCTTCGCCGTGGACGGCTGTAACGACGAGGCTGACCGTCAGGTGTGTCCCGTCTTTGCGGACATAGGTCCATTCCCTGCTCTCGGCGCCATGAAGCTTGGGCATGGCAACAAAAACCTCAAAGCCTTCGACGGGGTAACCCAACTCGGCCGACAGGTAACGACCCCGCTCGATAATTTCCGCCGGGAGATGCAACGGAGCTGCGCTTTGCCGATCGACCAGCTCCTCGGCCCGATAGCCGAGCATTTTTTCCGCTCCTCGATTGAACAGTTTGATCGTGCCATTTTTATCCGTGGCGATGATCGAAACTTCGGTGGCGGCATCCAGAATCGCCTTGCGTTGGCGGTCTGACATGGTCCGTTCCTGCTCGGCCTGGCGCAAATCGGTGATGTCGGTCAGGGTGCCGATGAGAATCGGCTGGCCATCCGGGTCCGTTGCCAGCGTCTTGCGGGCGATGACCGTACGTACGCCGCGGCGCAGAGGCAAAGCGTGTTCCTCGACCTGCTCGCCAGCACCAGCAAAGACGCGGTCATCCATATTGTGGATACGTGTTGCGAGGTCGCTTGGCAGTGGTGCTCGGCCGAGTTCGGAGCGGCCGAGAATGTCGGCCTCTTCACGGTCGATCAGGGCACAGAACGCTGCGTTGACCGCAATGTACTGTCGTTGGCGGTTCTTGACGAAAACCGGGTGCGGAATGAATTTGAGCACTGTCGCCAGGAAGTCGCGGTACTGCGCGACTTTTAGCTCCGATTCGCGCTGTGCGCTGATGTCGGAAATTGAACCCACCAGCCGGATGATTTTTCCGTCGTCACTCCAGACGCCTTGGCCGTGAGACCTGAACCAGGCCCACTCGCCATCGCCTTTGCGGAAACGGTATTCGACATGGTAGGGCTGTCGGTCACGATAATGCTGCTGTAGCGTGAGATCGAGCTTGCTGCGGTCATCCGGGTGAATGCGGGCAAGGAAAAACTCGACATTGGCCGTGTCGGTCTCGGCCGGGAATCCCAGAATCTGCTTCAGCCGGTCGGAATGCCAGACGGTCCCTTTTTCCAGGTCACGGTCCCATATGCCGTCACTAGTACCTTCGGCGGCCAGCTTGAAACGTTCTTCCGAAAGACGCAGCTCAATGGTCATCTCTCGCGCCAACCGCTCGGCGCGTTCGCGATAGGAGGTCTGAGTGCGGCTAACCATTGCCAGCAGTGCGCTAACCAGAAGGCCGGCAAACAGCACTGACAATGGCCCCTGCGGATTGCCGGAGTTATCGAGCGCGGTATAGCGCAGATGCCAGTTGCGCTGGCCGAAATCCATTTCACGTTCGTCGACGACCGGGGCATCCTTGGCGACACCCGTGTCATATAACAGGCTGAGCGTCTGCTCGGTACGTTCGCTATTGAAGGAATCCTCATCGAAGATTCTCAGTCCGAGCGAGCCGCTGTTGGCGTAGTTGAACGATTGCATGAAGTCGCCCATGCGATAGGCGGCGAACACCACACCGGCGAAGGCGTGCTGGCGCTCCTCGAAGGTGCTGGTCGGCATGTTTTTCTTGTAGACCGGCAAAAGCATGAGCAGGCCGGGCTGCCGGATCTGCTGCGCCCCCTCCTGAACCAGTTCGATGCGCCGGCTGAGGGCAACATCGTTGCGGTCCCTCGCCAGATCGACGGCTTCCATCCGGCGGGCCTCGGAATAGATGTTGAAGCCAAGGGCCGCCTGGTTTGCTGCCGTGTCGGGTGCTATGTGAATGATGGGGAGCGCTGTGCCCTGGGGCTTCGGAAGCGGGGCAATCCTGAACTCGTTCAGTTTTGTCCGTCGCTTGTGCTCCGCTGCAAAGGCTGGCAAGTCTGTCGCTTGAACCATCGGCGCAAAGCCATAGGCCTGAATGCCGGGTACATTACGTTCGATCTGCAATTGCCGTGCGAAGGAATCCCATTCTGCCGGAGAGACTTCGTCGCTTGCCGAAAAAAATGCGCGGACTCCGCGGAGAAACTGGGCGTGCGCCCGAAGGCGGTCGCGAATCTCGCTGGTAACCAGCGCAGCATCGCGCGCTACCGAGGTTTTCCATTCCAGTTTTACCTGCCGGTCGAGATAGGCGTAAACGCCGATAGTCATGCTGGTGCTGAGGACGAAAACAGCCGCAGGAAAAAGCCAGGAAGAAATCCGTCTTCGTGTGCGGCGCAAGGATTGCTTGATCTGGTCCTGCTGCATCGGGGCGGGCTCACTCAAGAGGCGGATTTCTGCAAAGTATAGCGATTTTCAGGCGTGTGATTCTTCCTCTTGCTGCAGCAGCCACATGTGGGCGTACGCACCTTCGCTGGCCAGCAGTTCCGCATGTTTTCCGCGCTCGACGATCCGGCCGGCATCCATGACCAGGATCTCGTCGGCATCCATGATTGTCGACAGCCGGTGTGCGATGACCAGCGTCGTGCGACCTCTGGCGGCGTTCTCAAGACTGCCCTGTATTGCCTTTTCAGTCTGCGAGTCCAGCGCCGACGTTGCTTCGTCAAAGATCAAGATGGGCGGGTTCTTGAGCAGCGCCCGGGCGATGGCAACGCGCTGCTTTTCACCCCCCGAGAGCTTGAGCCCGCGCTCTCCTACGCGTGCTTCGTAGCCCTGCGGCAACTGGGCAATGAACTCGTGCAACTGTGCCGCGCGCGCAGCTTCCTGAACCTGTGCATCGCTGGCGTCCGGGTTGCCGTAGCGGATGTTGTAGCCGATCGTGTCGTTGAACAGCACGGTATCCTGCGGCACTATGCCAATAGCTGCGCGCAGGCTGGACTGCTTCAACTGGCGGATGTCGTGGCCGCCGATTCGGAGCTGGCCGCCACCAACGTCGTAGAAGCGATACAACAGCCGGGCCAGCGTTGATTTTCCTGCGCCCGAATGACCGACAACGGCAACCGTGCGGCCGGGAGCGATGGTGAAGCTGAGGTCCTGCAGGATCGGCCGTTCCTTGTCATAGGCAAAAGCCACGGTGTCGAAGCTGACTTCCAGTGGTCCAGTCGGGAGCGATAAGGCATCGGGCGCGTCGGCCACCTCGCGGTTGACCGTCAGCAGATCGAACATACGCTCGATGTCGGTGAGTGCCTGCCGGATTTCCCGGTAGACCACGCCGAGAAAGTTGAGCGGCACGTAGAGCTGGATCAGAAAAGCGTTGACCAGCACCAGATCGCCAATTGACATCGTGCCTTCAACCACGCCGCTCGCGGCGCGCCACATCATTGCCGTGACGCCCGTGGCGATGATGGCCTGCTGGCCGAGGTTGAGCCAGGACAACGATACCTGGCTGGTGGTCGCGGCATCTTCCCATTTGCGCAGTTGCTCGTCGTAGCGTCGTGCTTCGTATTCCTCGTTATTGAAATATTTGACCGTCTCATAGTTGAGCAGGCTATCGACAGCGCGTGTGTTGGCCGCAGAGTCGGTGTCGTTCATGGCACGGCGGATACCGATGCGCCAGTTGCTGACGGCGACCGTGAAAACGACGTAAGCCGTTAGCGATACCGCCGTGATCAGTGCAAATACCGCGTCGTATTTCGTGATCAGGATGCCGAGGACCAGACTGACCTCGACCAGCGTTGGCAAGATTGAGTAAAGCGTATAGCTGATCAGGGCTGAAATGGAACGGGTGCCACGCTCGATGTCGCGCGATACGCCGCCTGTTTGCCGTTCCAGGTGAAAGCGCAGTGACAGGGCATGCAGATGGCGAAAGACTTCCAGTGCGATGCGTCGTACCGCCTGCTGGGTGACCCGGGCAAAGAAGATTTCTCGAAATTCGGTAAATAACGAGGTCGAGAAGCGCAGTGCGCCATAGAGCAGCAACAGACCGGCCGGCAGCGCCAGCATCTGCTGCCCCGGCGTCATCCCGTCGATCATCTTCTTGAAAACCAGCGGCACGCCGACGTTGGCCAGCTTTGCGCCAACGAGGCAGGAGAGTGCCAACAGCATCCGGCCGCGGTATTGCCAGAGATAGGGGAAGAGCAGCTTCAGCGTTCGCCAGATGTGTGTTTCCGTGGGTGAGGCGTCTGCGGCAGGGGGCTTGGGGGGTAGATTGCGGCGCATGTCGGTCGAGGCAGGGCGGCTTTGTTGTTATTTGAAGGCTGTCAGTATGCCTGTGTCGCAATGGGCAATACAGCCGCGTCACAAAAATGAAAAAGTGCTTGCGTTTCAGAATCGTCACACATATGATTAAAACGAACGTTTGAACCACGGCTGTGGAACGCTACCCAATATGAACGAAAACAAAACGCTGCCCGATACCCGCGAACGCATTCTCGATGCCGCTGAACGCCTATTCATGGAGAGCGGATACGAAGGAACGTCGATGCGCATGATTACCGGTGAGGCGGAAGTTAACCTCGCGGCGGTGAATTATCACTTCGGTTCCAAAGAGGCGCTACTGCGCGAAGTGTTTCGTCGACGTCTGGCGTGGCTGAACCGTGAGCGTCTGGCGGCTCTGGATGAGCTTGAGGGCAAGGCTGCTGGTGAGCCGCTGAAGCCGTCTGCCATTCTCGAAGCCTTCTTCGGAACCTTGTTGCGGATGGGTACGGACGAAGCGCTCGGCGGCATGACCTTCCTGCGCCTGTTGGGCCGCACGCTGACCGAGCCGGCCGATTTCATCCGTACCTTCTTCGCCGGCGAGTACGCCGAAGTTATCGAGCGCTTCAAGCGGGCGCTGTTCCGTTCGCTGCCCGAGGTGCCGCAGGAAGAAATCATCTGGCGGTTCCACCTGATGCTGGGGGCCGTGTCCTATGCCATCGCTGGCACTGACGCCCTGCAGGTGGTGACCGGTTGTGAACTGGATCTGGATAACGAAGGTCCGAATGCCGCAAAGCAGCTTGCTGCTCGCGTCATGCCATTCCTGCTGGGGGGGTTGCGCGCACCGCTGCCCCAGTTCCCGGCTTTCGAAGAGCAGCAAAACCAATCAGAGCCCATAAAAGCGGCCTAAGACCATTAAGGAGAACACATTATGATCGACGTGATCATCCCTCTGCTGACCGTGGTAGCGGTCGCAGTTGCCGTGCTGATCGGTGTCCGGCCCGTAAGGCGTGCACTGATCAGCCGGCCTGTTTTTGGCACCTACAAGAAGATCCTGCCGCAGATGTCCGACACCGAGCGCGATGCGCTCGAGGCCGGCACGGTGTGGTGGGACGGCGAACTGTTCCGCGGCAATCCCGACTGGAACAAAATGCTGGCTTATCCGGTGCCGAAGCTGAAGCCGGAAGAGCAATCCTTCCTCGATAACGAAGTGGAAGAAGCCTGCCGCCTCGTCGATGACTGGAAGGTCTCGCACGAACTGCAGGACATGTCGCCGGAAGCCTGGAAGTACATCAAGGACAAGGGCTTCCTGGGCATGATCATCCCGAAAAAATACGGCGGCCTGGAGTTCTCGGCCTACGCCCACTCGCAGGTAGTGACCAAGCTGTCCACGCGTTCTTCTGCGTTGTCGGTTTCGGTGATGGTGCCGAACTCGCTCGGCCCGGCCGAACTGCTGCTGCACTACGGCACCGACGAACAGAAAAATCACTACCTGCCGCGTCTGGCCAAGGGCCAGGAAATTCCGGCCTTTGCGTTGACCAGCCCGTGGGCGGGTTCCGATGCCGCTTCGATCCCGGACGTCGGCATCGTCTGCAAGGGCATGTGGCAAGGCAAGGAAGTGCTTGGCATGCGCGTCACCTGGGACAAGCGTTACATCACGCTCGGCCCGGTGTGCACCATCCTCGGCCTGGCCTTCCACCTGTATGACCCGGACGGTCTGCTGGGAAGCAAGAAGCACATCGGCATCACCTGCGCGCTGGTACCCTGGGATACCCCGGGCGTCGAGACCCGCCGCCGCCTGTTCCCGCTCAACGCCATGTTCATGAACG
>JAUPVD010000388.1 GCA_030917225.1 Pseudomonadota bacterium | reverse complement strand
CCTCCGGTGGTCGAACCGATGTCGGTGGCAGCGAACAGTCGGTGCGCACCATCGGAACGGTGCAGACGGCGGCCGAACTCGCCGCGATGGACATCGTGCTGTCCGACGGCCGTCGCCTTCGTCTCGACCATCTGGCAACGGTCACCGACACCGTCGGCGAGCAGCGTACCGCCGCACTGCTCAATGGCCGGCCGGTGGTCGGCTTCGAGATCACGCGCAGCCGCGGTGCCGGCGAGGTGGAAGTGGCCGACAATGTCCGTGCGCGGCTCGCGCAGCTCAAGGCGGAGCATCCGCACATCGAGATCGTCGAGGCCTTCAACTTTGTCGACCCGGTCATCGAGAATTACGAAGGTTCGATGAAGCTGTTGCTCGAAGGTGCAGCACTGGCCGTGCTGGTGGTCTGGCTGTTCCTGCGCGACGGCAGGGCTACCTTCGTTTCCGCTGCCGCGCTGCCGCTGTCGGCGATTCCCACCTTTGCGGCGATGTACCTGATGGGCTTTACGCTCAACGTCGTCACGCTGCTGTCGATGTCGCTCGTTGTCGGCATCCTCGTCGATGACGCCATTGTCGAGATCGAAAACATCATGCGCCACCTGCGCATGGGCAAGACGCCCTTGCAGGCAGCGATGGAAGCCGCCGACGAGATCGGCCTCGCGGTCATCGCCACCACCTTCACCTTGATCGCCGTCTTCCTGCCGACGGCCTTCATGAGCGGTGTGGCCGGAAAATTCTTCGTCCAGTTCGGGTGGACGGCGGCGATCGCCGTTTTCTTCTCGCTGGTCGTGGCGCGCATGCTGACGCCGATGATGGCCGCCTACCTGCTGCGCCCGGTGGCCGAGGAGCGCCCGCCGCGCTGGCTGACGGTGTACGAGGGTTGGGCGGACTGGTGCCTGCGCCACCGACTGACGACGCTGGCTGCCGCAGGCGTGTTCTTCTTCGGTTCGTTCGCGCTGGTGCCATTTCTGCCGACCGGTTTTCTGCCGCCGGATGATGTGTCGCAGACGCAGGTCTATCTGTCCTTGCCGCCGGGTGCCACTTTCCGGGAAACCCATGGCGCGGCCGAACAGGCGAGACGCATCGTCGAACGCGATGCCAACGTGAAACTCGTCTACACCGCCATCGGTGGCGGCAAGGCGGGCAGCGATCCTTTCGCGCCGCAGGCTGCGGCCGAGGTGCGCAAGGCGACGCTGACCCTGAACCTGACGCCGCGCGACGACCGCCCCGGTATCACCAAGCAGCAGATCGAGCAGCGCCTGCGCGAGGCCCTGACCGAGATTCCGGGGGTACAGATCAAGGTCGGCCTCGGCAACAGCGCCGAGAAGTACATCCTCGTGCTGGCGAGCGAAAACGGGTCATTGCTGGCCGAGCATGCGCGGCAGGTCGAGCGCGAGCTGCGCAGCATTTCCGGTATTGGTAACGTGACGACAACCGCCAGCCTGGTTCGCCCCGAGCTGGTCATCCGGCCCGATTTCGCGCGCATGGCCGACCTTGGCGTGACCTCGGCGGCGATTGCCGACACGCTGCGCATCGCCACCGCCGGCGACTATGACCAGGGGCTCGCCAAGCTCAACCTGTCGCAGCGGCAGGTGCCCATCGTCGTCAAGCTGCCGCCGGAGGCGCGCACCGACCTCGCGCTGATCGAGCGCATGGCCGTTCCCGGCAAGCACGGGCCGGTGCTGCTTGCCAACATCGCCTCGGTGAGCATCGGCGGTGGCCCGGCCGAGATCGACCGCTACGATCGCCTGCGCAACATCAACTTCGAGATCGAGCTGAACGGCCAGCCGCTCGGCGAGGTCGAGAAGGCCGCGCTGTCGCTGCCCAGCCTGAAGAACCTGCCGCCCGGCGTGATCCAGACGACGGTCGGCGACGCCGAGGCCATGGGCGAACTGTTCGCCAGCTTCGGCATCGCCATGGCGACTGGCGTGCTCTGCATCTACATCGTGCTGGTGCTGCTGTTCAAGGATTTCGTGCAGCCGGTGACCATCCTGGCGGCGCTGGTGCTGTCGGTGCCCGGCGCTTTCCTGGCCTTGTTCGTGGCGCAAAAGGGGCTGTCCATGCCCTCGATGATCGGCCTGATCATGTTGATGGGCATTGCCACCAAGAATTCGATCCTGCTGATTGATTACGTCATCCTCGCCCGTCGCGGCGTGGACGGAAAGCCCGGCCTGAGCCGCTGGGAGGCGCTGCTTGATGCCTGCCGCAAGCGGGCGCGGCCGATCGTGATGACAACGGTGGCCATGGGTGCCGGCATGATGCCGATCGCGCTGGGCATTGGCGCCGATCCGAGCTTCCGTGCGCCGATGGCGATTGTCGTCATCGGCGGCCTGATTACCTCGACCTTCCTGAGTCTGCTGGTGATCCCGGTCGTCTTCAGCTATGTCGACGACTTCATCACGGCCATGCGGCGTCGGCTCGGCAAGCCGGGCTGAGGATCAGCGTTCGGCAGCGAGCAGCCTGTCGGTTTCGCGCAGGCGCTCGGCCATGACGCGCATCACCTGGGTGGCGAAGAACGGCGTCTGCTGCACGAGGAAGTGAAAGCGCTTCTCGTCGACGGCGACGAAGCTGCATTCAGAGATCGCCCGGATGCTGGCCGAATGCGGCCCGGGCGAAACCAGGCTCATTTCACCGACGATGCTGCCATGCGCCAGCGTTTCAACGACGCGGCCGCCGACCAGCACTTCGGCCGAGCCGGTGTTGAGCACATACATCAGCCCGCCGGGGTCGCCCTCACGAAACAGATAGGCGCCTGCGTCGACGTGGTGGGTTTCGGCGTTGTGCGAAAAAAGGTCGATGGGGATCACGAATATCTCCTTGTGTTTTATCGTTTGGTTGTATCAGTGCTGCCGGAACGGGCACGATGGGTGCCCGGTACATGGTTGTCGGTATTGTCGGGTTTTTCGGTCGTGATGCCCAGTTGGCGAAGCATGCCGCAGGATGAAACGCTGCCCGGTTCGGCGCAGGCGGCGCGGAGCGCCTGCAATTGCTTGAGCAGGATGCGCAGCTCGCACAGGCGTTCCTTGACGTGCATGAGGTGCCTGTCGATCACCGAATCCGCCGCCTGGCAGTCGCTTTCTTCAGCATCGGCCAGCGCCAGCAGCGTACGAATTTCGTCGAGACTCATGTCGAGCGAGCGACAACGGCGGATGAAGCTCAGGCGGGCCAGCGCCGATTCGCCGTAGTGACGATAGTTGCCCTCGCTGCGTGCCGGTGCCGGCAGCAGGCCGGTGCGCTCGTAGTAGCGAATCGTCTCGACCGGGGTGCCGGTCATTTTGGAAAGCTCGCCGATTTTCATGGGGCAATTCTAACTGCTTGACCCTGTAGTTGGTACGGGGTTTTCAATGGTCTCGTGATCAACGCGAAGGAGAGAACCATGAGCATGACAGATCCCGGCAATCGCCTGCTGAACCCGACCCGCCTGCTCGACTTCGAGCACCCGGCCCTGGTGGCGCTGGTGGCACAGCGTGGCTGGCGAGGCCTGCCCGAGTATGAGCGCATCGGCGCGGTGTACGATTTCGTGCGCAACGAGATCGCCTTCGGCTACAACGAATCGGACGATCTGCCCGCCTCGAAAGTGCTGGCCGATGGCTACGGACAGTGCAACACCAAGGCGACGCTGCTGATGGCCTTGCTGCGTGCAGTTGGAATTCCCTGCCGTTTTCACGGATTCACGATTGACAAGGCCTTGCAGAAGGGCGCGGTCAATGGCCTTGCCTATCTCCTCGCGCCGCGCAGCATTATCCATAGCTGGGTCGAGATCTGGTTCGACGCCCGCTGGATCAGTCTCGAAGGTGTCATTCTCGACGAAGGCTTCCTGAGTGCCGTGCAGCGCCGATTTGCCTCCGGCGACGGAACGTTCTGCGGCTATGGCGTGGCAACGGCCGACCTGAAAAATCCACCGGTCGAATGGTGTGGGCGCGATACCTATATCCAGAAAGAGGGGATCAATGGCGATTTCGGCCTCTTCGACGATCCGGATGCTTTTTACGCCGCACACGGGGCCAATCTTTCCGGGCTGAAGCGCTGGCTGTACAGCCATGTCGTCCGCCACTGGATGAACCGGAACGTCGATCGCATTCGTGGCAGCGTGGCGCGGCTTGATGCAGTTGATGAAAACTGAGCTAAAATCCGTGCCCATGCGCCGCTTCCTCGCCATCCTCCTGCTCGTATTCCTGCCTTTCCAGTTCTCCTGGGCGGCAGTTGCCGGCTATTGCCAGCACGAAACAGAGGGGCCGGCACAGCACTTCGGCCATCACGAACACAAGCATCAGGCCGATGCCGCTGCGGAGGCACACGACAGCACGCCCGACACGCAGCTGTCGGGCGGCATCGACAACGACTGCGGCGCCTGCCATGCCGGCTGCTGTACCGCTGCGGTTCTCGGCGACAAATCCTTGCCGCCACTCAGCCTTGCTTTTATCGTCATTCCCTGGCTGAAAAATCAGCTCGCCTCGCCGCCATCTGCGCAGCCCGAGCGCCCCAATTGGTCCTTCCCCGTCTGATCGACGGGGCGGACGTCCAGACCACAAACTGACGTTTCCCTTTGTGCTGCCGGCCTGATCGCTGCGGCACCGAGCGGCCTTAGCCTATTCAGCGGCCGCGCTCCGTCGATTCTCCGCACGGCAATTGCCCGTGCGTCAGTTCATCAACGGAGAATCGGATGTCGAAAGAAAAACGAAAGCCTTTCCTGTCAGGCCTTGCGCATCTTGCCTGCAGTCTGGCCATGGCGCTGACCGTGCCGGCAGCGCAGGCACAAACCGGTCGCGACGTTCGCAACGTTGCTGGCGCGGCAAGCAACGTCAGCTCGCTGCCGCAGGCATTTGACGCAGCCTGGCAACGTCAGCCCGAGGCAAAGTCCGCCGAGCTGCGGCGCGAGGCCGCCGATGCCCGGCGGGAGATTGCCGAGAGCTGGACAGCGGAACCGCCATCGCTCGAACTGTCGTCCAAGACCGACCGCCTCAATCGCAACGACGGTAGCCGCGAGTATGTCGCCGGCGTCGCCGTGCCGCTCTGGCTTCCCGGCGAGCGTGCGCGTTCCGGGGCGCTGGCCGAAGCCGAGTTGCGGGCTGTCGCCAGTCGTGTGCTGTCGGCACAACTGCGTACCGCCTCAGCCGTGCGCGACGCCTGGTGGGGTTGGCACCGTGCGCGCGGGGAACAATTGCTGGCCCAGGAACGGCTAGCCAATGCGCGCCGGATCGCGGAGGACGTGCGCCGCCGGGTAAAGGCCGGCGATCTGGCCCGCGCCGACCAGCATCAGGCCGAAGGTGCCCTGGCCGGGGCCGAAGCAGCGCAGGCCGAAGCTGACAGCGCCTTGCTGGCTGCCGCGCGGCAGGTGCGCGCTTTGGCCGGCATGCTGCCGGCCGAGACGGCGATCAACACCCCGGAAACGCTGCCGAAATTGCCGAGCGATCTCGGTGCGCCGGAAGCAACGCATCCCGGCCTCGCCGAACTCCTCGATCGCGCCGAGATCGCGCGTCGCAGCGCTGAGTTGGCGAGCGTACAGACGCGCAGCAATCCCGAACTGTTGCTCGCCACCACGCGCGAGCGCGACGGTTTCGGCGATTCCTACGCTCAGACCATGACAATCGGCGTGCGCATTCCCTTCGGCTCGGAAAGCCGCAATCGCGCCAAGGTCGGGCTGGCGCGCGCAGAGGCGCTGGAGGCCGAGGAGCAGCTGCGGCTGGAGCACGAGCGGCTGCTTGCCGATCTGGAGGCCGCCGACGCGCGCGTGCAGGCCGCACGCAGCCAGCTTGCCGCCGCCGAGAAGCGGGCGCGACTGGCCGGCGAATCGCGCGGTTTCTTCGATAAATCCTTCCGCATGGGAGAAACCGACTTGCCCACCCGCCTGCGCATCGAACTGGAGGCCGTCGAGGCCGAAAAGCAGGCGAGCCGCGCCCGTATCGATCTGGCAGCAGCGATCTCTTCTCTAAGGCAGGCGATGGGCCTGCTCCCCGAACAAAAATGAGGAATAACCCCATGAATCCAGCCAACGTATTACTTGCCTTTGCCTGGGCAATTCTGCTCGCCGTTGGAATGCCGACGAACACTAATGCCGGCGAGGGCCATGATCACGGTGCTGCGCCGTCTGCAGCAGTTGAGCAGGTGTTACCAGTAGTAATCGCCACCTCTGAAACGTTTGAATTGGTCGGGCGTTTGCATGCCGATGAAATGTCGATCCTGATCGATCGGATCGGGACGAACGAGCCGGTCATGGGCGGAAAACTGACTGTCGACTTCAACGGTCGCAGCGCCGTTGCAGAATTTCACAACGATCATGGCGATTACTCGCTGACGGATGCGGCAATCCTGAAACAACTTCGCGAGGCGGGTAACAAGGCGCTCACCTTCACGCTGATCGTCGGCAACGAAAGTGACCTGCTGGCAGGCGAGATGGATATCCACGACAGTGAGGCCTCTGCCACGGTTGCTCATGGCAGAACCTGGATTGCATACGCGACTTGGGCGGGAGCAGCGGTACTTGGATTGCTGCTGTTTGCAGCAGCATTTCAACGCCTCGGTGCGGCGCGCAAAGCACGCCTGGGAGGTGTCGCATGAAACTGCCAACAACACTCCTCATGACCTTGTTCGTCAGCCTGATGGCCCTGACGGCGCATGCCGGCGAGGGACATGACCATGGCGATGCGCCGCCAGCCGCCAGTGGCAACGGGCCGCGTCGCCTGCCTGATGGCAGCGTTTTCCTACCCAAGCCGGCACAACGCCAGATTGGCCTGCGCACCTTGCCGGTAGAGGCCGGTTCGCATCTACGCGCCTTCGAGCTGAGCGGTCGTGTGGTGATGGACCCAAATGCCGGCGGCCGGGTGCAGCCCATGGTGGCTGGGCGCCTGACGCCGGGACCGCGCGGTTTGCCTTTGCCCGGCCAGACGGTGAAGAAGGGCGAGGTGCTGGCCTACGTCACGCCGGAAGCCGGCGGTAACAGCCGCTCGCTGGCCGAAAGCCGCCTGCAGCGCCTGCGCGAACTCTCCGACACCGTGCCGCGCAAGGTGATCGAGGAGGCCGAAGCTGCCGTTGCCAACGAGCAGTTGCGGGCGCCCGTGAGCGGCGTCATCGCTTCGGCCAATGCCGTGTCCGGCCAGGTCGTCGAAGCGCGGGAAATCCTGTTCGAGATCGTCGATCCGCAACGCATGATGATCGAGGCGCTGGCCTTCGACATGGCGCTGGCGAGCAATATTGCCGGAGCTTCCATTGCCATCGGCGACCAGAAACTGCCGTTGCAACTGGTCGGCGTCGCCCGCAGCCTGCGCGAACAAGCGCTGCCGCTCACTTTCCGGGGCGAGGGCGGTGCCTTGGCTGCGCTGGCCGTCGGGCAGCCGGTCAAGGTTTACGTGCAGACGCGCGACGCGATCGAAGGCGTTCGCATCCCGGTGGCGGCACTGATGAAGAATCCGGCTAACCAGACCGTTGTCTGGGTCAAAACCGATCCGGAGCGCTTTGTACCGCGCGTCGTGTCGACAGCGCCGCTGGACGGCACTCATGTCGCCGTAACCAACGGTTTGCAGCCGGGCGATCGCGTCGTCGTTCGTGCGGCAACGTTGGTCAATCAGGTTCGCTGACGGGAGCCCGGCATGTTCAAGTGGCTTTTAGACAACAGCCTGGTCAACCGGCTGCTGGTGATCATCGCCAGCGTCGTACTGACGGCCTATGGCGCCTACACACTGACGCGCACGCCAGTGGATGTATTCCCGGACCTTAACAAGCCGACCGTGACGATCATGACGGAAGCCGGCGGCATGGCGGCGGCGGAGGTCGAGCAACTGCTCACCTTCCCACTCGAATCGACGATGAACGGCCTGCCCGGCGTCGAGAGCGTGCGCTCCGTTTCCAGCGCCGGTCTCTCCTTCGTCTATGTCACCTTCGACTGGG
>JAUPVD010000387.1 GCA_030917225.1 Pseudomonadota bacterium | reverse complement strand
GTGAAAACGCACACCAATGTCTTTCGTGCCGTGCTGCTGGGCGAGGTGCCAGCCGGTGGCGCAGTCAACAACACCCTGGCGCAGGAAGCTGCAGCCATCCGTGATCGCCTGCAGGTGCTCTACGAAACGCCGGCTGTTGCCCCGCACCCGCTTGCAGCACACCCGCGCGTGCCGGAGGCGGTGCGCAAGGCTGTTGCCGAGGCCATCCTGAAGCTGGCAGCTATCCCCGATGGCAAGGCCTTGCTGGCAGCGTGCCAGATGGCCGACCCGGTGGCTGCCGACTACAACCGCGACTACCTGCCGCTGGAACGCCTCAACCTCAATCGTTACGTCGTCAGGAGCGACTGACCCCATGCTGTTGCCGCGTCGCCTGAGCGCCCAGATCGCGCTGCTTGTATCCCTGCTGTTCATGGCCACGGTGTTTTTCTACACGTGGTACACGGCTGCGGAGCAGTCCGAGCTCAGCGAGCGGCAACAGACCGGACAGATTCGCGCATTGTCGCGGAGCCTTGCCGGCGCCATTGCCGAGCCCCTGGTGCTGGGCGATTACGCTGCGATCGAAACCTTGCTGCTGCAGACGGCCGAATATCCCTCAGTGCTCAATCTGGTGGTCTTCGATCGCCAGGGCAAGGTGCTTTCGCGTGTCGGCAAGGATGAAAAGGCAAAGCCGTTTGCCGATTTTTCCGGTTCGCGCGAACCTGTTCCCGACGCTGTCGAACCCACTCTTCCGCCCGGTGCCTCCAGCCACGAAGGCCTGTTCGGCGGTCTCGTCGACCTCGGGCCGCAGGATCTCACCATGCTGCAGCCCGTCGTTGCAGGCGATGCAGTCGGCTGGGTGAAGATGCGGGTGAGCCTTTCCTCCTTGCTGGATGCCCGGCGACATCTGTGGTCGGACAGTATCGTGATCGCGATTGTCGCGGTCATCCTGAGCACTGCGCTGCTGCTTCTCTTCCTGGCGCGAACCATGCGCGTGCTGCGTGAAGCATCAAACTTCGCCGGTCGCCTTGACTCCGTTCGCGGCCAGACGCTACCGGTTTTCAGGGGTAATGAGGAAACCGAACTGCTGATCGAAGCGCTCAACCGTGCGTCACTGCGCTTGAAGGAACAGGACGAGCTGATCCAGGAAAACAATCGCTTCCTCAACAGCCTGACCGATGCACTGGGCGAAGGTGTCGTGGCCACGGATGCCAATGGCTGCTGCACCTTCATGAACACCGAGGCCGAGCGTCTGCTTGGCTGGCAACGCCAGGAAATGATCGGCAAGGTGGTGCATGACCTGATCCACTTCCAGACCGCGACCGGCATTGAAATCAGCAAGGAAGAATGCCCGATGCACGCGTCGGTGGTGGCCGGCCATGTCTTCGGCTCCGACCTCGATGCCTTTACCCACAAGGACGGTTCGCTGTTCCCGGTTTCGGTGGTATCGATGCCGATCTACCAGGGTGACCAGTTTGTCGGTGCGGTCGCTGCCTTCCAGGACATCACCGAGCGCAAACGCGACGAGGAATACCTGCTGGCCACCTCCTCGCGTTTGTCGGCGCTGATCGAAAGCCTGCAAGCCGCGGTGCTGGTGGAAGATGAGCATGGCAATGTCGTCGTCACCAACCAGACCTTCTGCCATGCTTTCCGGCTCGATGTGCCCAGTGCCGAACTGATCGGCACTCGCGCTGCGAAGTTGCTGAAGGAATGCTGCGGCCTGATGAAAGCGCCGGAGCGCTTCTCTTCACTGGTCGAGTCGCTGCTGGAAAGTGGCGCGCCAGCCATGGCGCACGAACTGGAACTGGCCGACGGCCGTGTGCTCGAGCTCGACTACGTACCGATCTATCTCTTTCCGGCCATGCCACAGCCAGAGGATTGTCGCGGCCACTTATGGTTGTTCCGCGATATTACCGAACGCAAGAATGCAGAATCGGACATTCGCCAGGCCCGAGAAGCGGCGGAACAGGCGAACAGCGCCAAGAGCGACTTCCTGGCCAACATGAGCCACGAAATCCGCACGCCAATGAACGGCGTTATCGGCATGACCGATCTGGCGCTGGACACCAACCTGACCGCGCAGCAGCGCGAGTATCTGGAAATGGTCAAAGCCTCGGCGGATGCCTTGCTGGTGATCATCAACGATATCCTCGATTTTTCGAAGATCGAGGCCGGCAAGCTGGAGATCGAACGCATCGGGTTCTCGATTCGGGAGACCCTGGCGCAGACATTGAAGCCGCTGCAGTTCCGCGCCGAGCAAAAAGCGCTGACGCTGGACCATTTTGTCGATCCCTCCGTGCCCGATGTCTTGCTGGGAGACCCGGTGCGCCTGCGGCAGATACTGATCAACCTGGTCGGCAATGCGTTGAAGTTCACCGAAGACGGCGGGGTGTCGGTACGGGTGGTGCTGTCGACCGAAAGCAGTGAGGGCGTCGATCTCCATTTTGCCGTGCGTGATAGCGGCATCGGCATTCCACTGGAAAAGCAGGCCGGCATTTTCGAGGCCTTCTCGCAGGCCGATGGCTCGATTACCCGGCGCTTCGGTGGCACGGGGCTTGGTCTGGCCATCTGCCACAAGCTGGTGTCGATGATGCAGGGACGGGTTTGGGTGGTCAGCGTGCCGGGTCAGGGCAGCACCTTCCATTTCACCCTGCGCCTCGGCGTCGGCAGCGGCGAACTCGCTGCGGTGTCGGCAGCGGCTACTGCGGTGCCGGAACTCCGCCCCCTGCGCCTCCTGCTTGCCGAGGACAACCTGATCAATCAGCGCCTGGCGGTCACGCTGCTCGAACGTCGCGGCCATCAGGTGCGGGTATGCGGAAACGGCGAGGAGGCGCTCAAGGCACTGACGGAAGAGACCTACGATGCCGTGCTGATGGATATCCAGATGCCGGTGATGGGTGGATTCGAAGCCACTCGGCGCATTCGCGAACAGGAAGCCGGGGTCGATGCGGGGCGAGGCGGTCATCAGATCATCATCGCCATGACCGCCAACGCCATGCAGGGCGACCGTGAGCGTTGTCTTGAGGTTGGCATG
>JAUPVD010000386.1 GCA_030917225.1 Pseudomonadota bacterium | reverse complement strand
GGCGCCCTCCGTTCGCTGCTCGGCGGCATCGGCCGCGCCCGTGAGGCGAGCGGCGAGATTATCGCCGTCGAACACCCGGCCCACGACATCACTACCGTGCGCTGCCGCCTCGATCGCGGCTGGCACGGGCATCGCCCCGGCCAGTTCGCCTTTGTCACCTTCGACGAAAAAGAGGGGGCACACCCCTTCACCATCGCCAGTGCCGACCATGGCGACCGGGTCATCAGCTTCCAGATCAAGGCGCTCGGCGACTTTACCAACAGCCTCGCCGTGCGCCTGCAACCGGGGCAGAAGGTGCGCGTGGAGGGACCGTACGGCCGCTTCGACCTTGCCCGCTGCAACCCGCGCGCCCGGCAGATCTGGATTGCCGGCGGCATCGGCGTCACGCCCTTCCTCGCCTGGCTGGAGTCGCTGCAGGCCGATCCGGGCTAGGCGCCGGTGGCCGACCTGCACTACTGCACCCGCGATCAGGTCACCGATGCCTTCGTGCCGCGTCTCGAAAGCCTGTGCGCCAAACTGCCCCGCATCCAGCTGCATATCCACGGTGCGCGGCAGGGCGAGGCGCTGCAGGCGGCAGCACTGGGCGAAGCCAAGGGCGCCGAAATCTGGTTCTGCGGCCCCAGCGGTCTGGCCGAAACCCTGCGCAAGGGGCTGCATGCCATGGGCGGTCAGCCGCGCTTCCATCAGGAAGCCTTCGAAATGCGCTGATTGAGTCTGTCGCCCCGGCCCTTCGGCAAGCTCAGGATAAACCGGGCTTCGCCCGAGCCGGGGTCCAGTTCGTTGATATTTTTAAACCACAAGGAGATAGAGAAATGAACCGAAACAAGCTGCTGTTGCTGGGCGCCCTCTGCATGAGCATTGCCGGCACTTCACTGGCGGCGACCCCCGCAGCGCAAGCGCACAAGCATGAGCACGGCGCGGCCACGGCCAAGCTGCAACTCAACGCCGGCAAAAAATGGGAAACCGACGCTCCGCTGCGCCAGGCCATGGCCAATATCCGCCAGGAAATGGCCGGTGCACTGCACGACATCCACGAGAACCGCCTGTCGGCCAAAGGCTACGGCAAACTGGCGCAGAAGGTGGAGACCGAGGTCGGCAATATGGTTGCCAACTGCAAGCTGGGCACGCAGGCCGACGAGCAGTTGCATATCGTCATCGCCGAACTCTTGGGCGGCGCTGAAGGCATGGCCGGCAAGGTCAAGGGCGGCAAGCGGCAGAACGGCGCGGTGCAGGTGATCGGGGCGCTGGAGAAATACGCTACCTACTTTGATGATGCCGGCTTCAAGCCGATCGAGCACTAGAAATACGGGTAACAGGATTTGCCGGCGGTCGGATAGGCAAGACCGAACCAACGTTCGCCTTCGTGAGGGCCGCCGGCAGTTTTTGACCCTGAGCCACCTTTTGACCTGCCAAGAATTCGATGGCTGAAAGCAGCCAGGCGCCCGCCGCTCAGCCCCGTCCCTTTTCAAGCCACTTGAGCAGAACCTCGTAGAGCACCTCCGGGGTGACCGGCTTGGCAATGAAGTCGTTCATCCCTGCTTCGAAGCAGCGCTCCTTGTCCTCGGCAAAGGCATTCGCCGTCATCGCCAGGATGGGAGTCGCGTTGTAGCCAGGCAGTTGCCGGATCTGTCGTGTCGCATCCAGGCCGTCCAATATCGGCATCTGCATGTCCATCAGAATCGCGGCGTAACTGCCTGAACGCGCCTTGGCAACGGCGTCCTGGCCGTCTCCGGCCAGATCGACCTTGAGCCCAACATCCTCCAGCAGCATCTGGGCAATTTCCCGATTGATCGGCTCGTCTTCCGCCAGCAGGATGCACTTGCCGGAATGGTTGCGCTGGATCGCCTGCTCGGCGGCTTCGACTCCGGCACTGGCGGTCTCTACGACGCTCTGCCCGCCCTTCCTGAGTACAGCAGTGAACCAGAAGGTGCTGCCCTTGCCTTCGGTGCTGATGGCGCCGGCACTTCCACCCATGACTTCGGCAATCTTCTTGGTGATCGCCAGGCCCAGGCCGGTGCCGCCGTACTTGCGCGTGGTCGAGTTGTCGGCCTGCTCGAAGGCGCCGAAGAGCTTGAGGATGGTCTCCGGGGCGATGCCGATGCCGCTATCTTCGACTTCAAAGCGCAGGGTGGCGGTTTCATCGGTCTGCGACGCTTCCTTCACTCGCAGGGTGATGTGGCCGGTCTCGGTGAACTTGAGGGCATTGGCTGCATAGTTGAGCAGGGCCTGTTGCAGCCGGGTGGGATCCCCATGGAGGTTGTGCGGCAACGAGACAGTCTCGATGTGGAAACGCAGCCCCTTGTCCCTTGCCTTCTGGCCCAGCATCGAGGCGATGTTGCCGAGCAGGGCTTCGACATGTACCGGGGCGTCCTCCAGCGTGAACTTGCCGGCTTCGATCTTGGAGAGGTCGAGCACGGCATTGATGATCTCGAGCAGGTGATTGCCGGCTGTTTCGATCTTGTCGAGCTTGTCGGCCTGATTCGGGGCCAGGCCGCTGCGACGCAGAAGGTGGGTCATGCCGGTGATGGCATTGAGCGGGGTGCGAATCTCGTGACTCATGTTGGCCAGGAAGGCGCTCTTGGCGATGTTGGCGGTTTCCGCAGTTTCCTTGGCGACGCGCAGCTCCTTTGTTTGCTCATCGACAAGTTTCTGCAGGTGATGGCGATGTTGTTCCAGTTCGAGTTCGTTCTGTTTCAGCGCGGTAATGTCCGTATGGGTCCCACACATGCGTAATGGTGTGCCATCAGTGTCACGCTGCATCACGCTGGCCTGGTCAAGAATCC
>JAUPVD010000385.1 GCA_030917225.1 Pseudomonadota bacterium | reverse complement strand
GGGCACGGCTCCTATCTGGCGCCGGACTGGTCGGCCGACTGGCTGCACCGCGAGGCCGTCGCCCTGCGCGAGATCTGGGCGCAGCAGACGCACGGCACCGGCTATGCCGGCCTGCAGGTCAGCCAGCAGGCTGCACTCGATGCGCGCCTGAAGGAAGAAATGCGCCGCAACACTCACGATGCCGCAACCGGCGTGGTCACGCTGTCCGTCGAGCGTACCGAGGCCGTGCAGCAGGTGGCCAGGCACTACATCGGCCTGTTCGGTGACGAAGCCTCGCTGGCGACGCTGCGCGAACAGTACGCCATGCTGCCGGCGACACTGAAGGATGTGGCCGACCGCGAGGCGCTGGCCGCCTTCTTCTTCTGGAGTGCCTGGTCGGCAACCACCGATCGCCCGGGCGAGACGGGTCTTTCCTACACCAGCAACTGGCCGCACGAGCCGCTGGTCGGCAACACGCCGACAGCGAACACCGGCATCTGGTCGATCGCCAGCGTGATCCTGATGCTGGGCGCCATCATCGCCATGATCTTCTTCCACGCCACGCACCAGGAAGCGGGCGACCCGGTACCGCCAAAGGCCGACCCGCTGTTCAGCCTGAAGCCGACGCCGTCGATGCTGGCCACGCGCAAGTACTTCTTCGTGGTCATCGCGCTGATCCTGGCGCAGGTTGGCATGGGCATCCTTACCGCGCACTACGCGGTCGAAGGTACGGCGCTGTTCGGCATCCCGATCGGCCAGATCCTGCCCTTCACCGTCAGCCGTACCATCCACACCCAGTTCGCGGTGCTCTGGATCGCCACCGCCTGGCTGGCCACCGGCCTCTACATCGCGCCGGCCATCTCGGGTGTCGAGCCAAAGTTCCAGAAGCTCGGCGTGAACCTGCTCTTCTACGCGCTGCTAATCATCGTTGCCGGCTCTACCATCACCGGCTGGCTTGGCACCCTGCAGGGTCTGGGCAATGAATACGCCTTCTGGATCGGCAACCAGGGGCTGGAATTCACCAGCATGGGCCGCGTCTGGCAGATCCTGCTCTTCGTTGGCCTGCTCATCTGGGTGACGTTGCTCGGTCGTGGCCTGTGGCCGGCGCTGAAGACGCCGTCCGAGAGCCGCGGCCTGATCGCTATGGTCTTCCTCTCGGCGCTGTGCATCGGCGGTTTCTACGCCACCTCGCTGACCTGGGGCCGGCAGACGCACTACGCGATGATCGAGTACTGGCGCTGGTGGCTGGTGCACCTGTGGGTCGAAGGCTTCTTCGAAGTGTTCGCCACGGCTGTCATCGCCCTGCTGTTCTCGCGCCTCGGCCTGATCCGTGCAGCCACGGCCAACAGCGCGATCATCCTGGAGACCATCGTCTTCCTGTTCGGCGGCATCCTCGGCACGCTGCACCACCTCTACTTCACCGGCACGCCGACCTCGGTGATCGCCATCGGCGCGATGTTCTCGGCGCTCGAAGTGGTTCCGCTGGCAATGATCGGCGTCGAAGCGTATCGCAACTACCAGCGTTCGAAGGCGGCCCAATGGGTCAGCGCCTACAAGTGGCCGATCCTGTGCTTCATCTCCGTCGGCTTCTGGAACGTGGTTGGCGCCGGTCTGCTCGGTTTCTCGATCAACACGCCGATCGCGCTGTACTACATGCAGGGCATGAACATGACCGCCGCCCACGGCCACGCCGCGCTGTTCGGGGTGTACGGCATGCTCGGCATCGGCCTCATGCTCTTCTGCCTGCGCGGGCTGTTCCCACGTGCCGCCTGGTCAGACGCGCTGCTTGGCTGGACCTTCTGGTCGGTGAATATCGGCCTGGCGATGATGGTCTTCATGTCGCTGGTGCCCGCCGGCATCGCCCAGGCCTGGGCCAGCATCACGCACGGCGTCTGGTTCGCCCGTTCGCCGGAGTTCGTGCATAGCGCGATGATGGAAGGCTTCGTCTGGGCACGCGTGCCGGGAGACATCGTCTTCTCGTTCGGCGTGTTCTTCCTCGCGCTGTTCGCCTTCAAGCTGCTTGGTGCCCGCAAGGACCAGCCGGCAGTTGGCAAGGTGCAGCAACAGGCAGTGTAAGAAAAACGGTCTGGCCGGACCGTAACTCGGCCGCAAGCACTTGTTGCTTAATCCCTCCCCTCTTCGCCCGGTCATGTGCCGGGCGTTTTTTTCAGGCGATGGGAAACCAGTCGTAGGAGCCGGTCAGGGGAACCAGACCGTTGAGGCGACGGGCGTCGCCACAGCGAGGATCGCCGCGTCCGGCGTCGGCTTCAGGCGCGAAATCACGACACGGTGTCGGGCGCTGCGCGAAAATGGCGCAGCTGACTTCGACACCGATGGTTCCCTGCAGAGCGACGCAGCGGCGGGGATGGCGGGTGGTGCCGGCCATGTGCACACAGCGGCTATAAATTGTTTCTGTCAGTGCGACCGGCACCCAGCCATCAGGCTCTGTATCGAGTTCCTGACGCGCGAAGATTACGGGGTAGGTGGCGCAACAGGCGCCGCATTTCGTGCAGTTTCCGCTTCTGTCATTCATGCCCGAGCCTCCCCGCCGGTCGTCACCATCGAATGAAGGACACGGCTCTCTGCACTCCAATGCAGAAGCCAAAGGTGACAAGCGCCAAACAAAAAAAGAATATTGCCAATACTCGAACGGGATGGCAATTGAGGCGGAGTTCAATTTCCCTGCCGATGGCTTCCTGCTATTTTGGAGTTACCGGTTTCTTCCAGTTCTCCAGTTTCTCCTTGAGCGCAGGCATGGCCTGTGCTGTGGCCTTCTCACCTTCCAGCACCGCCAGATGGCGGGTCTTGAAATCGGCCGAGGCCAGCTGGCTGATGTCCGGGCGGATGACGATGTCGGCCTGCGGCAGTTCGCTGCGATTCAGGCTCTGGCCCATGATGGCGAAGGTCTGCAACAGCACGTCCAGGCTGCTCTTGGTTTTGCCCATCTGCGGTTTGTTGGAGATGTCCACGGCGATGACGAAGGTGGCGCCCAT
>JAUPVD010000384.1 GCA_030917225.1 Pseudomonadota bacterium | reverse complement strand
GATGGTATGTCCCGCAGAGCGGGTTTTGGGTCAAGCTGGTGATTTTTCCTTTCGTGGTTTTGGTGAGGCAGAGCTGGCCCTGAACCGGAAGCTGTCATTGCCAGTTTCGATGATGTGGCAATGATGAGTTAGCCGATCCAGCAGGGCGGTGGTCATTTTGGCATCGCCGAATACCTCGGCCCATTCGCTGAAGCTGAGGTTGGTGGTGATCACGACGCTGGTGCGTTCGTACAATTTGCTGAGCAGATGGAACAGCAACGCGCCGCCTGATGAGCTGAACGGCAGATAGCCCAATTCATCGAGAATGATGAGATCGAGCTTGAGCAGACGTTCGGCAATCTGCCCCGCCTTGTTGGCCGCTTTTTCCTGTTCGAGCGCGTTGACCAGATCGACCGTGGCGAAGAAGCGCACTTTTCTGCGGTGATGCTCGACGGCTTGAACTCCCAGCGCAGTGGCGATGTGCGATTTGCCGGTGCCGGGCCCGCCAATCAGTACGACGTTGTCAGCGCCGTCGATAAACTCGCCGCCATGGAGTTGCCGAACCAGGGCCTCGTTGGCCTCGCTGGATGCGAAGTCGAACCCGGCCAGGTCTTTGTAAGCTGGGAACCGGGCGGCCTTGATTTGATAAGCGATCGAGCGGACTTCACGTTCGGCCATCTCGGCTTTGAGCAACTGGGAGACCATCGGCACTGCGGCGCTGAAGGCTGGGGCACCTTGCTCGATAAGGTCCCCCACTGCTTGTGCCATGCCATACAACTTCAGGGCCTTGAGCATGACGATAACGGCGGCACTGGCGGGGTCATGACGCATGACGCAGCCCTCCGTCACGCAGGTCATCATAACGCCCGACATTGGCCAACGGCTCTTGCGCAAGGCGCAAAGCCTGTGGTGCGTCAATCGGCGCTGCCGGTGGAGCCTTACCATCGATCAGGCGATGCAGAATATTGAGGACGTGGGTCTTGGTGGCAACGCCCGCTTCCAGTGCCAGTTCGACAGCGCAAAGCACTGCCTGCTCGTCATGCTGCAGCACCAATGCCAGTATCTCCGCCATCTCCTTGTCTCCACCAGGACGACGCAGGAGCTGGCTTTGCAGCTGCTTGAAGGCCTCTGGGAGCTGCAAGAATGGCGCGCCATTGCGCAGCGCTCCCGGCTTGCGTTGGACCACTGCCAAATAGTGCCGCCAGTCATAAATTGTCCGCCCACCAGTGTGGTGAGATCGGTCGATGATTCTGGCATGTTCGCAAAGGATCTGCCCCTCGGCCGCCACCACGATCCGTTCAGGGTAGATCCTGACGCTAACCGGGCGGTTGGCAAAGGATGCCGGGACGCTATACCGATTGCGTTCAAAGCTGATCAGGCAGATCGGTGACACCCGCTTGGTGTGTTCGACAAAACCGTCGAAGGTCCGCCCCAGCGGCATCAGACTGCCAACCTCAGCGGCATGCACATCGGCTACGGTGCCGGGCAAGTTGCCATGTTGGATCTCGCCCCATTGCGCGATGCATTGTTCCTCGAGCCAGGCATTGAGCGCATGAATATCCGGGAAGCTCGGCAGCTTCTGCCACAGCCGCCGCCGTGCATCTTGCACGTTCTTCTCGACTTGGCCCTTCTCCCACCCCGAGGCCGGATTGCAGAACGCGGGCTCGAACAAGTAGTGGCTGGCCATTGCGGTGAAGCGGGCGTTGACCTGTCGGGCTTTGCCCTTGCCGATCTTGTCGACCGCAGTCCGCATGTTATCGAAGATGCCGCGCTGCGGCACACCGCCCAGCACGCGGAATGCCTGCGTCAGCGCATCAAACAGCATCTCATGCGTCTGAAGCGGATAGGCCCGAACGATAAACGCCTTGCTGTGCGATAGCTTGGTGTGGGCCGCCTGCAGCTTGACCCGTTCGCCACCAAGAATGGCCCAATCTTCGCTCCAGTCGAATTGGAACGCCTCACCTGGCTGAAAAACCAATGGCACGTATGTTCCGCGCCCGCTGGCCTGCTGTGCCAACAGACGGCCAGCCTTCCAATCCCGCACATAGGCAGCGACCCGATTGTAGGATCCCTCATAGCCCAATGCGACTAAATCGGCGTGCATCTGCTTCGCTGTGCGCTTCTGTTTGCGCGATTTGCCAGCCTCTATTTGCAACCAACCCGTCAGCTTCTCAGCAAACGGGTCCAGCTTGCTCGACCGGTCAGGTACCTTGAACTGCGGCACCACTGTGTCCGCGCGCAGATACTTGCGGATCGTGTTGCGCGACAAACCGGTGCGCCGTTCAATCTCACGAAGCGCAATCTTATCGCGAAGGCGCCACCGACGAATTACACTCAGTAAATCCATGTAGATCACTCCCGATACCCCTGACTGGTCAGCCAGGGGCGGGTTCAAACATGGGTCAATTCTCAATGGAAATTTATGCCCCTACCGGGTCACTTCTCAGTGGAAATCTACAGTCAGCGCGCTGAAATGCGGGCGCAGGCTGTAAAGGCGGCTGTGCAGCGCGGTGCAGATCGCAAACAACAGCACAAGCGTGAGCACGAGCAGGTAGATC
>JAUPVD010000383.1 GCA_030917225.1 Pseudomonadota bacterium | reverse complement strand
GCAGGGTTTCGTAGATCGGCTCGCAACGCGCCACTTCGTCGGCGCCGATCGGCAGCAGGTCGACTACCTTGCCGTCGAGCTTGTAGCCGGTGAAGATATTCAGTTCCTTCATCCCGTCAAGCACATCGAGCTTGGTGATGCAGAGGCAGGTGACGCCGTTGATGCGCGCCGAGCGGCGCAGTGCAGCGGCATCGAACCAGCCGCAACGACGCTTGCGGCCGGTGACGGTACCGAACTCCTTGCCGACGGTAAACATCTGGTGCCCCGGCGCACCCTCGGTCTCGATGCACAGTTCGGACGGGAACGGGCCACTGCCGACGCGCGTGCAGTAGGCCTTGGTGATGCCGAGCACGTAATGCAGCTTGTCCGGGCCGATGCCGGTGCCGGCCGATGCCTGGCCGGCGACACAGTTCGACGAGGTGACGAACGGATAGGTACCGTGGTCGATGTCGAGAAGCGTGCCCTGGGCACCCTCGAACAGCATGTTCTGGCCGGCTTCGTTGGCGGCATAGATGGCCGCGGAAACATCGGCCACCAACGGCTTGATCACTTCAGCGTCTTCCATCGCCTGCTTCAGCACCGCGTCGTAGCTGACCGGCTCGGCCTTGAGGAAATTGACCAGCACGAAGTTGTGATACTCCATCACTTCCTTGAGCTTGGCGGCAAAACGCTCCGGGTGGAACAGGTCATAGACACGCAGACCACGGCGAGCCACCTTGTCTTCATAGGCCGGGCCAATGCCCTTGCCGGTGGTGCCGATCTTCTGGTCACCCGCCTTGGCAGCTTCACGGGCACGATCAAGCGCCGAGTGGTATGGCAGGATCAGCGGGCATCCCGGGCTGATCTTGAGGCGCGAGGTCACTTCAAGCCCACCGGCTTCAAGCTCCTTGATTTCCGAGATCAGGTGATGGATGTCGAGCACGACACCGTTGCCGATATAGCACTGCACGCCCTTGCGCACGATCCCCGACGGCACGAGATTGAGCTTGTAGACACGCTCCTCGGCCCCTTGCCCTACAACCAGCGTGTGCCCTGCGTTGTGGCCGCCCTGGAAGCGCACGACACCCTGCGCGCTGTCGGTCAGCCAATCGACGATCTTGCCCTTGCCTTCGTCGCCCCACTGGGTGCCAACCACCACGATATTCTTAGCCATATCCCTGTATCCCCAACTTCCCTGATCAAACCTTCTGGATTGCTTCAATCACCCACTGCTGCCCGCTGGCAACGAGGTGGCGATCACAATGCGGCCCTTCCGGCATGGACTGCCCCGGCAGGAGTTCAACGACCACTTCGCCAGACTGGCGAAGCGCATCGATGCGAGCGGCAAGTGCTACGTCCTGCCCGGCATACGGCGCGAGAATCGCTCCTGCAACGTCATCACCGCCGACAATCTGGGCAACAACACGCAAATCCATCGAAAAGCCGGTCGCCGCGCGCGCGCGACCAAAATCCTTGCCAACACCGTCATAGCGCCCACCCAGAGCAACTGCGGCAGCTGCACCGGGGTGATAGGCCGCGAACACCACACCATTGTGATAATGGTAGCCGCGCAGATCAGACAGATCGAAGGAAAGCGGCAATTCGGGCATCGCTGCCGCCAGCTTCTTCAGATCGGCCAGTGCCGCCGTAACCGACCCAAGCGCCGGCAAAACGCCAGCGGCAAGGTCAAGCACCTCAACACCGCCATACAGTTCGGGCAGCCGCAGGAAAGCGGAGCGATACGGCTCGGCGAGACCGGCGCAGAATTCTTCCAACCCGGGGACATCCTTCCCCTGGAGCAGGGACAGCGCGGTATCCAGTTGATCGGCCGTCAGCCCGGCGGCTTCGGCCAACGCACGGAAAATGCCGACATGGCCGAGATCGATCCTGGATGCCGTAGTGCCGGCAGCCGTCAATGCCGCAGACATCAGACGCACGACCTCAAGATCGGCCTCATGACCGGCATGGCCATATAACTCGGCACCGATCTGGATCGGCTCGCGGCTGGCGCTGATGCTTGCCGGCATGGTGTGCAGCACGCTGTCGCAATAGCAGAGACGCGTCACACCTTCCCGATTGAGCAAGTGCGCGTCAATGCGCGCCACCTGCGGCGTGATGTCGGCGCGAACACCGAGCGTACGCCCGGACACCTGGTCGACCAGCTTGAAGGTGCGCAGCTTCAGGTCCTGACCAGAACCGGTCAGCAGCGAATCGAGGTATTCGATCAGCGGCGGCATGACCAGTTCGTAGCCATGAACGCGGAACAGATCCAGCACCGTGCGACGCTGGCGCTCGATTCGCGCCGCCTCGATCGGCAGCGCATCGGCGAGGTATTCGGGAAGCAGCCAGTTCATTTGAAGATCATGATCAGGATTAGGCCAACCAGCATCGAGGTCAGGCCGACAAAGCGGACCTGCCCGTCCGAGAACTCGATGAGCCGGCGAAAGGTTTCACGCCAGGCATTCGGGGCAATGAAAGGAACAAGACCTTCGAGCACCAGCATCAGTGCGAAGGCCAGCAGCAAATTTTCGGTCATTTGCCGTTCTTGTCGCCACCGCGGCCCTGGCTCTTCAGGTACTTGAAGAAATCGGAATTCGGCTCGACAACGATCACGTCGCCCTTGGAACGGAAGCTTGAACGATAGGCTTCAAGACTGCGGTAGAAGGCGTAGAACTCGGGATTCTGGTTGAAGGCCTGTGCATACAGCGCCGCCGCCTTTGCATCGCCATCGCCCTTCACCTTTTGCGCATCACGATAAGCCTCGGCCACGATCACCTCGCGCTGCTTGTCGGCATCGGCGCGGATCTTTTCAGCTTCGGCAGAACCCTGCGAACGCAGTTCATTGGCCACGCGCTTGCGCTCAGCCTCCATGCGGCGATAGACCGACTCGCTGACCTCGCTCGGCAGATCGACGCGCTTGATGCGTACGTCGACAATCTGCACGCCGATCGTGCGCGAATCCTGATCGGCCTTGGTACGCATGTCTTCCATGATCTTGTCGCGCTCGCCGGAGACCACGTCATGCACCGTACGCTTGCCGAACTCTTCGCGCAGACCGGCGTTCACCGTTTGCGAAAGACGCGTGCGCGCACGGGCTTCATCGCCCTGCACCGAGATGTAGTAGAGCTTCGGATCGACGATGCGCCACTTGACGTAGGAATCAACGAGCACGTTCTTCTTTTCCGAGGTAATGAAGCGCTCGGGCTCATTGTTGTCCATGGTCAGAATGCGACGGTCGAAGTAACGCACATTCTGGATCATCGGCCACTTGAAGTTCAGGCCAGGCTCGGAAATGACTTCCTTGACCTCGCCCAACTGGAAGACGATGGCAAACTGCCGCTGATCGACCGTGAAGATCGACAGCCCGAGCACCACCAGCAGTGCGCCAAGGGCCGCTGCTGCAAACGAAAGATTATTTTTCATCAACGCGTCTCCCGATCACGCGTGCGAAGGGTGTCACGGTCGCGGGGATTCGTTGACCCTGAGGAATAAGAACCGCCTCTTTCAACCTGCGGCGCCCGCTCCAGCTGCGGTGGTGCCTCGTTGGAAACTGCCGGGCCGGGCGAACGCGGCTGGACCGCAGAATCAGTATTTGTGGCCACTGCCGGCGCATGGGCCGCAGCCGCGCCCATCAGCTTGTCCAACGGCAGATAGAGCAGGTTGCCCTGCCCCTTCGCGTCGACCATCACCTTGCTGGTATTCGAATACACCGTCTGCATGGTTTCGAGATACATGCGCTGACGCGTGACTTCCGGCGCCTTGGCATATTCGGTCTGAATCTGCTTGAAGCGAGATGCATCACCCTCGGCGGTGGCGATGATGCGCTGCTTGTAGCCTTCGGCCTCCTGGAACAGACGGGATGCCGTACCCTGAGCTTTCGGAATGACGTCGTTGGCATAGGCCTGGCCTTCGTTCTTCTGCCGCTCGCGGTCCTGGCCGGCTTTCACGGCGTCGTCGAAGGCTGCCTGCACCTGTTCCGGCGGCTGGGCGTTCTGCATCGTCACCTTGGAGATCATGATGCCCGTCTTGTAGCGATCAAGAATGTCCTGCATCAGCTTCGACGCCGTCGTCGCCACCTGCTCGCGTCCTTCGTAGAGCACGAAGTCCATCTTGCTCTTGCCGACGATCTCGCGGATGGCTGTTTCGGCAGCCTGCATCACGGATTCGTCCGGATGACGGTTCTGGAAGATGTACTCGACCGGATCCTTCAGCACATACTGAACGGCAAACTGGATATTGATGATGTTTTCGTCATCGGTCAGCATCAGTGCCTCTTTCAGCACCTTGTTCTTCTCGCTGCCACGGTAGCCGACTTCGATGGTACGCACGCCGGTCAGGTTGACCAGTTCGTGCGACTGCACCGGATACGGCAGGCGCCAGCGCAGCCCCGGCTCGGTCGTTTCCTTGAACTTGCCGAACTGCAGCACCAGCCCACGCTGGGCCGCATCGACGATGTAGAAGCCGCTGGCCAGCCAGACGATCGCCAGCAGCGCGACGAGCAGCCCGATGCCGCCGCCGAGAAACTTCGGATTGAATTCGACCGGCGGGCGGCCACTGCCGTCGTTGCCACCGTTGTTTCCGCTATTGCCGCCCCCCTTCTTGTTGAACATGCCGGAGAGCTTGCGGTTGAAGTCGCGCCAAAGCTCCTCGAGATCAGGAGGACCCTGATTCGGGCGCTTGCCGCCGCCATTGTTATCGTTGCCACGGTTGCCCCACTGCGGGTCATTCAGTGACATGAGTAGTCCGAAGGTCGAAATCATTGGGGGGTGCCTGTGTCGATCACGGATTCAAGAATTGTCGAAGACTCTTCGACGGGGAGCCGCCCGCGCTCAAGGCTCAGCCTTTGCGCTTTTTCCACGGCATATTCGGCCAGTGCCTGCCGTAACAGCGGCAAGCCTTCGCCTGTAACAGCACTGACGCGAACGCGGCGAATTCTACCATATTCGTCCCGTTCAGCCGCCGCCGGCAGACCGGTCAGATCCTGCTTGTTGAGCACGGTAATTTGTGGAACATCCTGCGCACCTATCTCGGTTAACACCTTGCCGACCTCGATCATCTGCTCCTCGCGCGCCGGGTTGGCGCCATCCACCGCATGCAGCAACAAATCGGCCTCCGCGCTGGCTTCAAGCGTGGCGTGGAAAGCAGCGACCAGTTCATGCGGCAGATCACGAATGAAACCGACCGTATCAGAAACGACGATATTGCCTGCTCCTTCCAGCCAGAGCTTGCGGGAGGTGGTATCAAGCGTGGCAAAAAGTTTGTCGGCAGCATAAACCCCGGCATGTGTCAGCGCATTGAACAGCGTCGATTTCCCTGCATTGGTGTAGCCAACAAGCGAAACGTTCAATACATCGCCTCGCGCCCGCGCCTTGCGCTGTACGCCACGCTGGCGTTCGAGCTTGAGCAGCCGGTCTTTGAGCAGCTTGACCCGGTTCCCCAACAGGCGGCGGTCGGTTTCAAGCTGGGTTTCACCCGGTCCGCGCAGACCGATACCCCCCTTCTGCCGCTCGAGGTGGGTCCAACCTCGTACCAGACGGGTAGCCAGGTGTTCCAGTTGAGCAAGTTCAACCTGCAGCTTGCCTTCGGCACTCTGTGCGCGCTGGGCAAAGATGTCGAGAATCAGGCTGGTGCGATCGACCACGCGACACTTCAGTTCGCGCTCCAGATTACGCTCCTGGGCTGGTGACAACTCGTGGTTGAAAATCGCCAGATCGGCGTCGGATGCAGCCAGTGACGCCGCGATCTCCTGCACCTTTCCCTTGCCGGCAAAGGTCGCCGGATCCGGGCTGTGACGGCGGCCGAAAATAACCTCGCAGACGGTCGCGCCGGCAGATTCGGCAAGCAGACGAACCTCTTCAACCTGCTCGGCGAGGTCGTCGCGACCGAAATCGAGCTGGACGATTACCGCGCGTTCTCCCGCGGCCGGACGTTCAAGCATGAAAAACCAAGATCAGGATGAGGACGACCCACCGCAACGGCGGCAGGCCGTAATGGAAGAATATTTCAGCAGAGCGCACCCTCGACAAGCGTGCAATGGGAACAGGAACAGCAAAAACCGGGTAGCAGGTGATGCACCACCGGTTATTCGCCGCCATTCTCCTGCGTGATATTGACCGGGCGAGCAGGCACGACAGTGGAAATCGCGTGCTTGTAGACCATCTGGGTCACGGTGTTCTTGAGCAACACCACGTACTGATCGAAGGATTCGATCTGTCCCTGCAGCTTGATGCCGTTGACCAGATAGATCGAAACCGGCACGTGTTCGCGGCGAAGGGTGTTGAGGAACGGGTCTTGTAAAAGTTGCCCTTTATTGCTCATGGTTGGAACTCCATGCTTGTATGGTTATGGAAAGCGGAGATTATCGGAAAAAATGGTGAAAAGCCAACAATCCGGACACAAACCGGCGATTAAGCTCGATCAACCTTGCCGGGACCTGGTTTTGGTGCCTGGTTTAGCGACTGTTTTAGCACCTGGTTTAGCGCTTGGCTTGGCCCCCGGTTTGCTGCCTGGCTTTGCAGTTTTTTTTGCATTTGCATTGTCTTTGGCAGCGTTCACGGCGTTCGGGTTTGCAGCAACCTTTGCCGCAGCCTTGGCAACATCGCGTGCATCCGGGCGGGCATTCGGCCGTGATTTGCGCGGTCCCCGCTTCGATCCGGGCGTATCGACCTTGTGCTCAGCCTTGTAGGCATAAGGATTCTCGGAAGTGTTGAACTGAATCTTCAGCGGCGTTCCCTGAAGTTTGAACACTTCCCGGAAGGTATGTTCCAGATAGCGGCGATAGCTGTCGGATACATGGTCCAGCGCGTTACCGTGAATAACGATCAGCGGCGGGTTCATGCCCCCCTGGTGCGCGTAGCGCATCTTGGGCCGGAAAGCGCCATGCCTGGGAGGCGCCTGTTTCTGAATGGCATCCAGTAGCGCACGGGTCAGTTTCGGCGTCGGCAGTTTGGCCATCGCCGCTGCATAGGCACCATCAACCGAGCGAAACATGGTATCCAAGCCTTGCCCACGAATCGCCGAAATATAATGGAAGCGGGCAAAATCGAGGAACTTCAGCTTGTGCTCAAGCATCTCCTTGACCTGGTCACGCGCATAGCTCTCCAGCCCATCCCACTTGTTCACCGCCACCACCAGTGCGCGTCCCGATTCCAGGGCAAAGCCGGCGATATGGGCATCCTGATCGGAAATATCCTGCTGGGCGTCGAGCACCAGGATGACGACGTTGGCATCCTCGATCGACTGCAGGGTCTTGATCACCGAAAACTTCTCGATGGTTTCAAAAACCTTGCCCTTGCGCCGGAGCCCGGCGGTATCAATCAATGTGTACTTCTTGCCGCGCCGTTCGAAATCGACATAAATGGCATCGCGCGTCGTACCCGGCATGTCAAAGGCGATGACGCGCTCCTCGCCCATCAATGCATTGATCAGCGTGCTCTTGCCGACATTGGGGCGACCGGCAATGGCCACCTTGATGACGCCATCGTCCCGCACCTCATCTTCCGGCTCGGCATAGGGCTCCAGAACCAGTTCGACCAAGTGACGGATACCTTCACCGTGGGCAGCCGAGATACCGTACGGATCGCCGAGGCCCAGCTCGTGGAAATCTGCGGTGACGATCCCGTGATCCATGCCTTCGGCCTTGTTCACAGCGACAAACACCGGGCGATCAATCTTGCGCAGCTTGTTGGCGATGTCCTTGTCTTGCGCGGTAATGCCAGTGCGGCCATCGACCACGAAGATGACAATGTCCGACTCGGCAATGGCCTGCTCGGCCTGGCGCGCCATCTCATGCATGATGCCGTCTTTTGCCCGCGGCTCGAAGCCACCGGTATCAACGACAAGGAACGGCTTGCTACCAAGCTTGCCATGGCCGTAATGGCGATCACGGGTCAGTCCCGGAATATCGGCAACCAGCGCATCGCGGCTCTTGGTCAGGCGATTGAACAGGGTCGATTTACCGACGTTGGGACGGCCTACCAAAGCAATAGTCGGTTTCACTGGGCTTCCACTGCCATAACTGCACCACCACGCGTTTGCAGCAGCACCTTGTTGTCGAGCAATTGCAGCGGCGCCGTCACCGGCGTGCCATCAGTGGTCACGCGAGCAACGAAAGCGCCGTCGTCACGACTCAGCAAATGCAGTACGCCCTTCAGGTCGGCCACCGCTACCAGGCGCCCCCGTGCCACTGGCGCAGAAAGCTGGCGCAGGAACAGTTTGTCCTGCTTCCAGATGCTGGCGCCACTGGCCAGATCAAGGGCATGCACCGCCCCCTTGTCGTCGG
>JAUPVD010000382.1 GCA_030917225.1 Pseudomonadota bacterium | reverse complement strand
TGAAGACCCGGTTGAAGGCCTGCATCATCGGGTTGGGGTCGAGCAGGATCACGCGCGCCTTGAGGTTCCGCTGGCGAATCACCGAGGCGATCATGCAGGCACGCTCGTAGGGTGCCGGTGGGCAGCGGTAGGGCATTGGCGGAATGGTCATCAGCAGGTCGCCACCGGAGAAGCGGGCGAGGCGTGTCTTCAACGCATGCTGTTCGCCTGCCTGCCAGGCGCTGCCGAATCGGTTTCTGGCTTCAGCGGCGAGCTTTTCCTCGTTGCCGAACCAGGCCGTGTGGTCGTCGCGGATGCCGACGGCGAGCACCAGCCAGTCGTAACCGAGATTGCCCTCGCCGGTGACGACCTGGCGCCGTTCGCGGTCGATGGCCGTGACCTCGGCGCGGATGAAGGTGTAGCCAAAGGCCTGGGCAGCTTTGGCATAGTCGTGCTGGAGCAGCTTGCCGTCGAGCTTGTCGGCCAGCCAGCGGTTGGAAAGCGGGCAGGACCAGAAGGCGGCGTTGCGCTCCAGCAGCACGACTTCCAGTTCCGGTGCGAGTTGGCGCAGGCGCCGCGCTGCGGCGAGGCCGCCCCAGCCGCCACCGACGATTACCGCGCGACGGCCACGTGGGGCGGGTAGCAGGTTTTGCGTGGCGTGCGCGATCCAGGGCAGGGCACCTGCTGCGCCAATGGCGGCAGTGCCGGCAATCGAGGCCAGGATGCGACGGCGGGATGCTTGCATGGCGGGGCTTCCTGCAGTCGGGCGCCGTGCAGGCGTCGGGGACTTCGAGTGTTGGTGGGTGGCGGTTGGTGCTTAGGAGACCTGCGCGTCCGGTGGCGGCATCATCGGCATGGGAAGCAAAGCCGCCTTTTCTTCATCGGAAAGCTTCAGGCGCTCGATCAGCGCATCGCGGTTGAGGTTCAGCAGCTTGCCGATGGCGGCAAAGTCATCCGGAATGGCTGCGTCGTTCCAGCCGTTGGCCGAGTGGCGGGCAAGGTCGGAGGCCAGCAGCACGTTTCGGATGCGCGGATGGTCTGCGTGTGCCGGGTCCATGAGGTTCGAGAGCAGTTCCGGCAGGTGCCAGGCACGGCACAGTGCCAACTGCAGGTCGATCAACTGGATGCCGAGTACCTGTTCCTGCACTGCTGTGCTGCGCAGCGTGCGATCGGCCTTCTGCAGGTTGCGGATTTCGGTGGCCAGCCTGGGGGCGAAGCACCACAACAGAATTTCGGTTAGGTCGTGCAGCAGCGCGGCAATGGTCACTTCCTCGACGTTCAGGTCCTGCCTCCACAGCGCCCATTCGTGCGCGTAGTGGGCGGCGCGCTGGACGCGGCGGATGAGCTGCAGGGTGCCGAGCATGGCCTGCGGTTCGTCCTTGAGCATGTGCTCGATGGTGATCAGTTCCTTGAATTTCTCGAAGAACGGTTCGATGCCGATCATCGTGACGGCGCTGGCAATGGTGGTGATGTCGCTGCGCAGGCTCTTGCCGGCGAATGGCTGGATGTAGGCCAGCACCTTTACCGTCATCAGCGGATCCTGAAGTATCACCCGGGTCAGTTCGCGGCGGTTCACGCGGTCGATGTCTTCGCGCATGTCGGCGAGCTTTTTCGCCGTGTGCCGGAGCACGGGCAGATCGGCTCCGCTGAAAAACAGCAGCCAGGTTTCGAGATCCTGCAGGGGATGGGTCAGCATTGTTTCGACTTCACCGTGCGCATGAGTAAATGACGCTAAAAGACTGATCCGGAAACAACAGTCGGCCTCTGCGGATGGTACTCGCTGGCCTTGCCCGATTCAAGCGTCCGCTATGTTCTGCGGGCTGTGTTCTGGCAGCAGCGCATCCTGCCAGCCGAGCGTGGTGAGCAGCGTGGCAAAGACGCCGGAGAGCGGTGCGGCGATGTGCAGTGGCTGGCCGCTGACCGGGTGCGGAAAGGACATCGCCGCACAATGCAGCAGCAGGCGTGCGCAGCCGGTGTGTGCAGCGAAGGCACGGTTGTGCGCGCCCTTGCCGTAAGTGGCATCGCCGATGATGGGGTGGGCGATGTGCTTGAGATGCCGGCGAATCTGATGACGGCGCCCGGTTTCCGGGGTGAGTTCAAGCAGGGCGTAGCGGCTGGTGGGGTGGCGGTCGTTGGCCAGTGGCAGTTCTACCGTGGCCAGTCGGCGCCAGTGCGTGAGTGCGGCCTGTGGCAGATTCTCGGCACGTGGGTCTACCCATTCCGCATCATCTGGCTGGCGCTTCAGGGGGTGGTCGATGCTTCCCTGTTCCTCTGGCCAGCCGCGCACGACCGCGAGGTAGGTCTTGCCAACCTGCTGGCCGGCGAAGGCATCTGACAGCGTGCGTGCGGCCTCCCGGTTCAGCGCGAAGACGAGAATTCCGGAGGTGCCGCGATCGAGACGGTGGGCAGGGTGCACTGTCTGACCGATCTGATCGCGCAGCATCTGCACGGCGAACTGCGTTTCGTGGCGGTCGAGGATGGTGCGGTGAACGAGAAGCCCGGCGGGCTTGTCGATGACGGCAAGGTGTTCGTCGCGATAGAGAATGTTGAGCATCTGGGTAGCGGGAGAAAAACTCCCGGTTACTGGTGGGCGACCCGGAAGCCATTCTTGCCGGCGTTCTTGACCTGGTACATGGCGGCATCGGCGCGTTTGACGGCGGCATCGTAGCTGTCCTGATCCCTGCCCAGGCGGGTGATGCCGACACTGGCGCCCACTCGGAGCGCCTGACCCTGATAGCGCGTTTCAGCGCCTGCGGCCTCGATGATGCGTTGGGCGAAACCTTCCAGATCGGGCAGCGGTGTTTCGCCGTAGTCGGTCAGCAGAATGACGAACTCGTCACCGCCGACGCGCGCCACGATATCGCCGCTGCGCACGATGCCCAGCAGGGCTTTGGCGACAGTCTTCAGCACATGGTCACCGGCGTCGTGGCCGTGGGTGTCGTTGATCTTCTTGAAGCCGTCCAGATCGATGAAGAACATGGCCGACTCGGCCTTGCCCGCTGCCAGTTCGGCAACCAGGTTTTCCGTGTGCTCCTTGACTGAGCGCAGGTTGGGCAACTCGGTCAGCAGGTCGTGACCCGCCATCATGGCCAGTTGCTTCGTCTTGTTTTCCAGTTCGAGGATCAGCCGCTGCGTGGTGGTCTTGTGGTTGCTGTCGATGATGATGACCAGCACCACGAAGAAGAAGGACCCGACGATGGCGATTCCCCACGGCAGTGGCGACTGGAGGTAGTCGATAGGATCGGCGGGGAAGGTCAGCAGGCCGGTGACATAGCCCACGGCAGCCATCAGGTAGATGAGCATGAAGAGGGCGGCAATGGCCAGGATATTTCTTCGGTGAAGGAACATCGAAGCTACGAACACAGCGAAGGAGCCCCACAGCGCACCATTGCCGTAGAGACCGTAGTTGAACAGACCGGCCAGCGATACCAGCATGGAAAGCACGAGTATCACGCCGGTTTTGATTCGAGCCGGTAGCCTGTGCCGGAAGAAGCAAAGGATCAGGACAACGATCAGCCCGAAGATATGCAGCGAGTAAACGTTGTTCCAGCCGAAAACGAAGAAACGTGATACGGAGATCGGGACGCCGACAGAAGCAATGATGCTGGCGCCGACGAGCAACTGGTTCGCTGCGCGTTCGGCTTCTTCATTCAACACATCGCCGATGGCCTGGTAGCGCGTAGGTGAACTGGCATCCAGTTTCATGTTGTCCCCCCGATGACGCAGCTATTGTGCTCCCGGTTCAGCTGTTTTGGAAATCACCGTCCAGATAGAACCAGCGGCCGTCTTCGCGCACGAAGCGGCTGGTTTCGTGCAGCCGGTGGCCACGTCCGTCGGCACGGAAACGGGCGACGAACTCGACGGTGGCGTGGGCGGCATCCTGCTCGGCATGACACTTGACCTCCAGCCCCAGCCAGCGGGTCGGGGAGTCGTCCAGCGAGACGGGGCGGGTGCTGTCATGCCAGGTGGCGAGCAGGTAGTCGTGCAGGTTCAGTACATAGGCACTGTAGCGTGAGCGCATCAGCACCTCGGCGGTCGGCGCCGGCGAGCCCTGGTGCCAGGGTTCGCAGCAGCGTGTGTAGGGCAGGCCGCTGCCGCAGGGGCATGGATTTGCGGCAGCGGCCTTGGCCATGCTTATTTTTTGCGGCCGTAGGTGCCGGTCAGCCTGGCCTTGCC
>JAUPVD010000031.1 GCA_030917225.1 Pseudomonadota bacterium | reverse complement strand
GGTCTTCGGCCTGGCCGGAGATGATCAGCGGCGTCCGCGCTTCGTCGATCAGGATCGAATCGACTTCGTCGACGATGGCATAGGACAGGCTGCGCTGGACGCGCTCGCCGACCGTATAGACCATGTTGTCGCGCAGGTAGTCGAAACCGAATTCGTTGTTGGTGCCGTAGGTAATGTCGGCTGCGTAGGCCGCCTGCTTGGCCTCGTGGTCCATCTGCGAGAGGTTGACACCGACCGACAGGCCAAGGAAGCGGTGCAGCCGCCCCATCCACTCCGCGTCGCGGCTGGCCAGGTAGTCGTTGACGGTAATGACATGCACGCCGTTGCCGGTCAGTGCATTCAGGTAGCACGGCAAGGTAGCGACCAGCGTCTTGCCTTCGCCGGTGCGCATTTCGGCGATCTTGCCGTAATGCAGCACCATGCCGCCAATCATCTGTACGTCGAAATGGCGCATGCCGAGCACACGCTTACTCGCCTCGCGAACGACAGAAAAGGCCTCTGGCATCAGATCGTCGAGCGTTTCACCTTGCTCGATCCGCGCCTTGAACTCGGCGGTTTTGGCCTGCAGCGCCTCGTCGGACAAGGCGGCCATCGCAGGCTCATGCGCGTTGATCTTTTTGACGGTCTGGAAATACTGCTTGATCAGCCGATCATTGCGGCTGCCGAAAATCTTCTTGAGTAGGCCGGAAATCATTGTTGTGACGACCTGGGTCGTGGATTCGGGAAAGCGCGGATTCTAACACGCCGGGCTGACCGCAGCCCCTTCCGCTGCGGTGACCGACTACGATCTCCGTCAGACGCCAAAAACCCTATTTTTTCCGGGGCAATTGGGCAAACTGGGAACCCTGCTGCAGGAAGCGGGCAGGATTCTGCGCCACGCCGTTGAAACGGACCTCGAAATGCAGGTGCGGGCCGGTCGATCGACCGGTATTTCCGGAAAGGCCGATTTCCTTGCCACGCCTGACGACCTGTCCTTCCTTGACCGAAAGCTTCGACAGATGGGCATAGCGGGTGGTGAAATTGTTGCCGTGGTCGATTTCGATCAGGTTGCCATACTGCGGGTGCCTGTCGGCCATGACCACGACTCCGCCGGCAGCCGCCACCACGGGGGTGCCGATATCGGCAACGAAATCTATGCCTTCGTGCAGGGCGCCGGCACCAACGATGGGATCGACCCGCCAGCCGAAGCCGGAACCGACATAGTTGCCAAGGATCGGTGTGATGGTCGGCAGCAGCGAGCGACGCACCTGCTCGTCAAGCAGTTGGGACTCCAGCGCCGTCAGCGAATCGGTGCGGAATTCAAGATGCCGCTCCAGCCGCCCCAGTACCAGGTCGAACTCGGCCGCATTCTGCGGCTGCGCCAGCAGCAGCGGGCCGCCCTGTCCGCCACGCAGATCAATGGGGCGCTCTTGCGGCTTGATGCCGGCCAGGCTGGAAACCCGTTCGCTGAGGGAATCCAGGCGCAGCAACTGGGCCTGCATCTGCCCGAGCTTGGCTGCCATGGCATTCAGGTTGTCGCGCATGTAGGCATCGGAACGCTGCGTCTCGGTCTTCTGGACCGAAATGACCAGATGCTCAAGGAAAGGCAGGCGGAACTGCACCGACAGCCACGAAAACAGCGCCGACATGGAGAACATCACGGCAAAGAAGACCGCCACGGCGATCAGCACGAAGCGCGGGGTGATGATGAAGGTCCGCGCGGTTGCCAGTTTGTTCGAGACCAGAATAATATGCACTTTGCTGCACTCCTCCTGTACTTCGGATACCCCTCTTGTCCCACTCCCTCGACCGTTTTCTCGCGAACACCGACGCTGCCGGCAGCGTCATGGCGCACGCCAGGCTGCTGCAGAAGCTTGCTCGCATCTACGAAAACTCGGCGCCGGAACATCTTGGCAAGGCCAGCCGGGTCGCCAATTACAAGTCTGGGACTGTTGTTATCCACGCCGACAACGGCGCGGTTGCGGTCAAGCTGCGGCAGATGGCGCCGACGCTTGCCAATGAATTCTCCAAAAGGGGAGTCGAGTGTAACGGCGTCACAGTAAAAGTGCAAGCCATTGAAATATCACAGCATTTTCAATCGCCTACCGGCCACACCCTGCCTGCCGGCGCGGGTCGGGCGCTCGCCGAACTGGCCGCAGGCATGCCGGCCTCACCGTTGCGGGAAGCCATCGAAACGCTGCTCGAACGGTCGGCTAAAGCGGAATGACGACGACCCGCTCAAGCACCATCAGGGCAAAAACGAGCAGGGCAACAATCAGGGAATAGCGGAAAATCCGCCAGGAAAAGTGCAGATACTTGGCGTTCCGCGTCAGCAGGTAGGCGACAACCCCGCCCGCCACGACCAGCAAAGCAACGACCGCCAGAAAGCGCAGGATCAGCACGGCGAACCGTTACCAGTGATCAGACAGCAGAATGTGCCGCCAGCCAGCGGGAAACGCCGACCGGTGCGAGTTCGGCCTGATCGAAGCTGACCAGTTCCCACGAGTCGCGAGCCTCCAGCAGGGCACGGGCCAGCATATTGTTCAGCGCATGCCCGGATTTGTGCGCCGAGAAGTGCGCCAGCAACGGGTGGCCGAGCAGATAGAGGTCACCAATGGCGTCCAGCACCTTGTGTTTCACGAACTCGTCGCCATAGCGCAAGCCATCGGCATTGAGTACGCGATATTCGTCGAGCACCACCGCATTATCGAGGCCACCGCCCTGAGCCAAACCATTCTCGCGCAGATACTCGACTTCCTG
>JAUPVD010000381.1 GCA_030917225.1 Pseudomonadota bacterium | reverse complement strand
CAGCAAACAGAAGAGCCTGGGCGTCAGCGTCAGTCTGTGCATTCCGCCCTTTTGCGTCGGTACTAGCAGCGGTAGCGTCAGTGCCAGCGACAGCAAGGTGAACAGCGACTACGCCAGCGTGACCGAACAATCGGCCATCCGGGCCGGCGACAAAGGCTTTGACGTCGATGTGAAAGGCGATACCGACCTCAAGGGCGGGGCGATCACCAGTACGCAGCAGGCGATTGACGATCAACGCAACCGCTTCGAGACCGGCGGCGAACTTACCACGAGCGATATCGAGAACAAGGCCGAGTACAAGGCCAAGTCGGCCAGTGTGAACGTCGGCACCAGCCTCAGCTTCGACGGTGCCCTCAAACCCGGCGGGACCAGTGCCGGCTTCGGCAAGGATGGTGACAAGGCGGAGAGCATGACGCTGGCGGCGATCTCAGATATTGCCGGGAACAAGGATGCCCGCACCGGCGACAAGGAAGCCGGTATCGCCAAAATCTTCGATCAGGAGAAGGTGCAGAAGGAGATCGATGCGCAGACGAAGATTACGCAGCAGTTCGGTCAACTCGCGTCTAAAGCCGTAGGTGACTACGCCCAGGCAAAGACGAACGAAGCAAAGGCGTTGCGCGAACTGGCGAAGAACGAACCGGACGAATCCCGTGCCAGCCAGCTCAAGGCGCAGGCGGCGGAAATCGACAGCCAATGGGGAGAAACCGGCACGCTCAGGCTTGCCGCCCACACCGTGATCGGCGGGCTGACGGGTGGGGCTAGCGGAGCAGCCGGCGCGGCTGCCGGCACGCTCACCGCGCCGCTGGTGGCCGATGCATTGGCGAAGGCCGGCATCGAAGGTTCGCTGGCCACCGCCATCACGGCTGCGGCGAGCACGGCGGCGGGGGCGGTCGTAGGCGGTACGACGGGTGCGGGGACCGCGCTGAATGAGGTGACGAATAACTATCTGAGTCATCCGGAGATCAAGCGCAAAGGTGAGCTGGAGAAGGCAATAGCCGAGTGCAAAGCCAGCGGCAAGGCCTGCGCCTCGTTGCAGGCAGAACTCAACGAACTCGAAAAAACTGATCGGGCACGCGATGCGCTGCTCGACGCCTGCCAGGGCGTTTCCAGCACGGCGTGCAGCAACGCAAGGCAAGAGGTTCGCAACTTTGCCGCCGAGATCGTCAGGAAAGGCAGCGCCGATGTAATTATCGGCAGCGATGGCCGACACACCATTCGTGAGGCCACCGGCACGATGAGCGGCGGCAAGCTCCTCTTTGAAACCGGCAAAGGGACTGTCAGTGCCATCGTTGACGGCTACGTCGACACCCTGGAAATGCTGGCCGATGCTGTGAGAAATCCGGCCGGCGCTGCAGAAGCCCTGCGCGAACAAGCACAGCAAGCCAAAGAGGCTGTTCAATGGGCGGCCGAGAATCCCGAGAAGTTCAAGGAAATTGCCCAGGCCGCCGAGCAGCGCTTGCGCGATGGTCTCGCGGAAGCGCTCAATGCCGGCGACGAAAAACAGGTCGGCCTCCTGCTTGGCGCAGTGCTCGCCAACTTCACGCCTGACCCAGCGAAGAAGGCGCAGGCGGCACTACACCTGATCGATGAAATCGCTCTTGCTAAAAAAGCCGAGACGCTTGCCAAGCGCAGCGACATCGACAACGTTCGCAACATACCCACCGGCACTAAAGGCAACTGGAGTGGGGATGCAAACGGCAAGCTGGAACCGAAAACCGGTTACTTGCTGGATAATGGCCACGCCTACATCACCGACGCACAAGGCCGGGTGAAGACCGTCGAGGCCGATCTCAACGGCATCCGCATGGACCGCAACGACTATCAGCAGCGTTGCGTCGGCAAATGCGGCGACGCCGGTGACGAGGGCGGCCACCTGATTGCTGCCATCCTCGGCGGTGCCGGCGACCGCCTCAACATCGTGCCGCAGTCGCAAACCCTGAACCGTGGTGCATGGCGCGACATGGAGAAGTACCTAAAGCAGGAACTAGATGCCGGCAAGACCGTGACGATGAAGGTCGAGGTCGGCTATCCGCAGGGGGGTGGGGCGAGGCCGAGTGAGTTTGTGGTGCTCGCACGAATTGGAAACGATTTTAAGAGATTTGAGTTTACCCAATGAAGAACATACGCTCGATCGATGAGGCCTATGGCGAACTTGTCCTTGGGATCAAGGATTTTGTTAAGGATCGGCCGTGGGACAGCGCATCTTACGAATGTCGGATGTTTCGGAAAATGGTTCAGTCGTCGCATTGGTGCATTAGTGGCGGCGTCAAGGACACTAGCGGATTGGACTGGCCAGATACAAGCATTGCTGTAGGCGATGCCGCCATCTTCCTTCGCGACCACCTCCTGCAAACCACCGGCCAACGCATCTACGGACTGACCTTCACCCTCACCCCCGACGGCAAGTTCACCCTCGACTACGACTACGAACGCCCGGCCGATTACGACGACAGTGAGGACACCATCTCGCTGGAGGAAGCCCTCGGCAGCCTCGCGCAAACGGACATTGCCGGAAACCTTGCCAATGCAGGCGACACTCCGGAACGCCGCTTTCTCGCCGCCGCCATGAGCCGTCTGCAGACGCACACGGCCGAGCACACGCAACGCTGGGGTCTCGGCAGAGAAGCCCGCTGGAACCTCGACATGAATACGGGCACGCTGCAACTCTCCTTTGCCGACGGGCGCGAACTCGCCTTTCCGGTGCAGATCGTCGGCACCTACAACCGCCAGGATGGCACCCTTCTCTGGGGCTGGGATCACCCCTCCGTTCCCGAGCCGTTGCGCCGCGCCGCCCGGCGTGTGCGCGAATACGGCGAACGCGAAGGATTCGAACGTTTCACCACGCGCACGCTCGCCTGCACCGAAAACGATGCCTGGGAATTCACCGCCGCTGCCGCTGAGCTCGATGGTGTTGCCGGTGCCTATCGGGGCGACGCCGGTGGCACATGGGTGTACATGACTTTCGATACGGGCGCTGTATCGGGAAACTGAGTTACGGAGTGCCTCGGCGACGGCTTCTACAGGAAGCAAAAAATGCCATGTTCGATTTCCACCTACCCACTCAATAATCAAGTGCAAAAGATAACGAGCGCGTAATGGGCTGCAGATTACCTGCCGCGCTTGCCATACCCAGTACCGGCATCACCTACGCGAAAACCTGGAACCTCATTCCCGGCGTCGCCCTCACCGCCGAACAAATGGCCCAACTCACCACCGACATGGTCTGGCTGGTGGAGAAGGAAGTAACGCTTTCCGACGGCAGCACCCAGTAAGTGCTGACCGCGCAGCTCTACGCCCGCGTCCAGCCCGGCGACCTCGCCCCCTCGGGCAGCTTGCTCTCGGGTGACGTGCT
>JAUPVD010000380.1 GCA_030917225.1 Pseudomonadota bacterium | reverse complement strand
GTCGCCCGGCGCAAGATCACCGAGGTGCTGGACAAGCTCGGGGTCAAGCACAAACACGCCACCAACGGCGCAGAAGCCTGGACGCGCCTGCAGTCGATTGCGGCCCATTCTTCACAGATGGGCACGCCGCTACGCGACGAGATTCGCGTCATCCTCGTCGATGCCGAAATGCCGGAGATGGACGGTTATGTGTTGACCAAGAGCATCAAGGCCGACAATCGCTTCAACGGGGTGTCGGTGATCATGCATTCGTCCTTGTCTTCGGAAGCCAACAAGGCGATGGGCAAGGCCGTTGGCGTTGATGGCTATGTGGCCAAGTTTGATACTGAAGTACTTGCAGACACCCTGCGTCCGATCCTGGAAAGATAGAAGACAAGAATACGGGGGAGTTTGAAGCATGCCTGATCCGAAGATGAAGTTCCTGGTGGTTGACGATTTTTCGACGATGCGTCGCATCGTCCGGAATCTGCTGAAGGAGCTAGGGTTCACCAACGTCGATGAGGCCGAGGATGGTGCCATTGCTCTGCAGAAATTGCAGTGTGGCGGCTTCGATTTCGTCGTGTCGGACTGGAACATGCCGAACATGGATGGCCTGACCCTGCTGCAGACCATTCGTGCCACACCGGATCTGAAGCATCTGCCGGTCCTGATGATTACCGCAGAAGCCAAGAAGGAAAACATCATTGCGGCAGCGCAGGCTGGCGCCAGTGGATACATCGTCAAACCTTTCACCTCGGCCACGCTTTCGGAGAAGCTGCAAAAGATCTTCGAAAAGATGGACAAGAGCGCTTAGGACAGGAAACAAAAATGAGCGGCGATTCCTCGGATCTCGAAGCACTCTTTGACAGCATTGCCGATGGTCGCGCGCCTGCGCCAGCGGCTGTACCGCCTGTCGTAGCGGCGGCGCCTGCGCCGTCGGCAACCTCTTCTCGCGAAGTCGGTGATTCCGACGAACTGCAGGCCTTGTTCGACTCATTCACCGGAACACAGGAAGTGGTCAGTGCACCGGCCGCTGCCGCTGCGGTTGATGAGGAATGGGAAGGTCAGGAAAAGGTGTTCCAGCGTGTTGGACACATGGCGCGGCAATTGCACGACACGATGCGGGAGCTTGGCTACGACAAAATTATTACCCAGACGGTTGGCGCGCTCCCCGATGCCAAGGATCGTCTGGCCTATATCGCGACCTTGACGGAGCAGGCCGCCTGCAAGGTGCTGAACGCGACCGATGTTGCCAATCCTCTGGTGGACGCGCTTGAGAGTGATGCACAGGGACTGGCGCAGCGTTGGGATCGTGTTTTTGCCAATCAGCTGGGTGTTGATGAGTTCAAGCAACTGGCTGCCGAGACCCGTGCCTTCCTGAAGGAAGGTTTGCCGCAAAAAACCAGTGGCACCAAGGAACAACTGACGCAAATCATGATGGCGCAGGATTTCCAGGATTTGACCGGGCAGGTGATCAAGAAGGTCGTTACCCTGGCGCAGGATATGGAAACGCAACTCATGAACGCACTGGTCGAAGTCATGCCGGGCGAACATCGGACGGAGTCGGTCAATAGCCTGCTCAATGGCCCGGTGATCAACGCGGAAGGCCGTACCGACGTGGTGGTGGATCAGCAGCAGGTCGATGACCTGCTCGACAGCCTCGGCTTCTAGGAGAGCAACGATGAGCGATTTTGCCGGGATGGAAGATCTGCTGCAGGATTTCCTGCAGGAGGCAGCCGACCTGTTGTCGGACGTCGACAACAAGCTGGTCGACCTTGAACGCATGCCCGAGGACAAGGGGCTGCTCAACGATATTTTCCGTGGTTTTCACACCGTCAAGGGGGGCGCCGGTTTTCTCAATGCTGCCGAGCTGGTGACGTTGTGCCATCTCACGGAAAACCTGTTTGACCGGCTTCGCAACGGCGAGATGCACCTGACGCCTGAGTTGATGGACATCATCATGGCCGCCACCAAAGGCGTGCGTGACATGTTCGGCGAGTTGGGGCAGGGCGTGCAGCCTCGCCCTGCTGCGGAGGATGTTCTTGGTGGCCTGCGGCGTGCCCTGCACGAGGAGACCGCTGAACCAGCTCCCGCGCCGGCGGAGCCGGCGGCTCCAGTGGCTGCTGCATCGGCGGCAGCCGATGGCGGTCCGGATTGGCAGGCGTTGCACGGAGCGGTGACGGGCCAGCCTGCTGTGCCGTCCACTGATGTCATTCCGAAGGCAGGCGCTGCTCCCGTGCCGGTGGCTGCAGCGCCCGGGGCGCCTCCTCCGTATGGTCGTCGTGTCAGCGACAAACCCGGTGCACCTCAGGCGGCCGGTGCCGGCCGGCGTGTAGAAGAGAGGGCTGCAACACGGGAAAACACCATTCGTGTCGATACTTCGCGACTCGATCAGGTACTTAACCTGTCCGGCGAAATCGGTTTGATGAAGAACCGGCTGACCAGTCTGCGTGCCGATATTCTCGCTGGCAAAACCGATTCGGAAACATTGCATGCGCTGGATCAGGCGGTCTCGCAGCTTGACCTGCTGGTTTCGGATCTGCAGAACTCCGTGATGAAGACGCGGATGCAGCCGATTGGCCGCCTCTTCCAGAAATATCCGCGCATTGCCCGCGATCTTGCCCGTCAGTTGGGCAAGGATGTCGAGCTGGTGCTGCTGGGTGAAGAAACCGAAGTCGACAAGACCATGATCGAAGATCTTGCCGATCCGCTGATCCACCTGATCCGGAATGCCGTGGATCACGGCGTCGAAGGCAGCGAAGAGCGTCTGGCTGCCGGCAAACCATCGAAGTCGGCAGTGCGCCTTGAGGCTCGCCAGGAAGGCGATCACATTGTGCTGATCATCGCCGACGACGGCCGCGGCATGAGCGCCGAGCGCATCCGTGCCAAGGCCATCGAGAAGGGGCTGATCTCGGAAGAGGAAGCCAATACGCTGGATGAGCGGCAAAGCCTGCACCTCATTTTCCTGCCCGGGTTCTCGACCAAGACACAGATTTCGGACGTGTCCGGGCGCGGTGTCGGCATGGATGTGGTCAAGACCAACATCCAGAAACTCAACGGCAGCATTGATATTCGTTCCGAGCCTGGCAAGGGCAGCGTCTTCATCATCTCGCTGCCGCTGACGCTGGCGATTCTGCCCGTGCTGCTGGTGCTGCTCGGCGACCAGCCATTTGCGCTGCCGCTGTCGCTTGTTCGCGAGATCCTGCCGATCGAGCAGGGCAAACTTCAGGAAGTGGGCGGCAAGGCGACCTTGGTCGTGCGCGGCGAAATCCTGCCGGTGGTTTCGCTAGCCAAGCTGCTGGGCTGGCCTCAGGACGCTCCACCGGAATATGGCGTGCTGATGCAGACGGCGGAGCGGAGCTTTATCCTGGCGGTCGACAACTTTGCCGGTCGCGACGATGCCGTGATCAAGTCGCTCGAAGACTTCCGCCCAAGAGGTGTTGCCGGTGTCACGACCCTATCCAATGGTCAGATCGTGCTTATTCTCGACATGAAGGAGCTTTTGTCGGATCTTGGCCAGCACATGGACGGGGATGGTCGCGGCAGCAGCATGCGCGCGCTTGAATTTGGCTAATCATCAGTAATTTCAATGGCTTGAAAAGGGGGCGTTGCCCCCTTTTCTGCGTCTACGTTACGCAACGCCCAGTTGCGAATCTGCAACTATCCTAGAATCGTTAACAAAAAACACTCATACCCCTTTCATTTTTATTGTTTTTTCCTATAATTGCCAGAACCAACTAGGCACCGGGTATGGCTGAAGACAGCGACCTCGAAAAAACAGAACCTGCATCAGCGCGACGGCTAGAACAGGCACGCGAGGAGGGGCAGGTCCCCCATTCTCGGGAGTTGGGTGCTTTTCTCATTCTTATGGCTGCCGCAGGCGGAATCTGGATGATGGGTGGATGGTTGGCCCAGCGCACGACAGCCATGTTCCGGCGTGGCCTTACCCTCGATGAAAAGCTGCTTCGCGAGCCAGATCAGATGCTTGTCCGGTTTGCAGACCTTTCCCAGGATGTCCTGATTACCTTCTCCCCGCTATTGCTGGCGCTGATGATTGCCGCCGCCGCATCCCCGTTTTTCCTGAATGCCTTCAATTTTTCGCCAAAGGCACTGGTTCCGAATTTCACCCGTCTCGACCCGATCAAAGGTCTGCAACGTCTCTTTTCGTGGACTGGCCTCGTCGATCTGGTCAAGGCTGTAGCCAAGGCCGGGCTGGTCGGTGGCATGGCTTGCTGGGTGATCTGGAGCGAACGTAACGATCTGGTGATGCTGCTGGCGCAGCCGATCGAGGTTGGACTGGCGTCGGCCGGACATCTCGTCGCCTTCAGCTTCCTGGCTATCGTTAGCGTGATGCTGGTCATTGTTGCCATCGACGTTCCCTTCCAGCTCTGGCATTACCACGACAAGCTCAAGATGACGCGTGACGAGCTGCGCCAGGAAGCCAAGGAAATGGAGGGTGACCCGCACGTCAAGGGTCGTATTCGCAGCCTGCAGCGCGAAGCTGCTCGTCGACGCATGATGGCTGCGGTGCCCAAGGCCGACATCATCGTGACCAACCCGACACATTTTGCCGTTGCCCTTGCCTACAAGGGTGGGATGGGTGCTCCCAGCGTCGTCGCCAAAGGTACCGGCGAGATCGCCCGTCGTATTCGTGAGATCGGCGCCGAACATGGCGTACCGCTGCTCGAAGCTCCGCCGCTGGCGCGCGCGCTGTACCGTCATGTCGAGATCGACCGGGAAATTCCCGGCACCCTCTACGCTGCCGTTGCCGAGGCTCTGGCCTGGGTCTATCAGCTGGCGGACTGGCGCCAGACCGGTGGCCAGTACCCGGTTCCGCCACAAAACCTGCAGGTGCCGGCCGAACTGGTTCCGGAGGCCGTAAATGGCTAATGCCGCCAATTCAGCGTTAAACATGCAGGCGATGTTTGCCCGCCTCAACTGGCGGCAGATGTCCGGCCCGCTGCTGATCGTGCTCATCCTGGCGATGATGGTTCTGCCCCTGCCGCCGCTGGCGCTGGATCTGCTGTTTACGTTCAACATCGCGATCTCTGTCATCGTCATGCTGGTAGCGATGGCGGCGCTGAAGCCACTCGATTTTTCGATTTTCCCGACCATTCTGCTGGTGACGACGCTGCTGCGCCTGTCGCTCAACGTTGCTTCGACCCGGGTTGTGCTGATCAACGGCCATACCGGTCCGGATGCTGCGGGCAAGGTCATCGAGGCCTTCGGTCACTTCCTGGTCGGCGGCAACTACGCCGTCGGTATCGTCGTCTTCGCCATCCTCGTGGTCATCAACTTCGTGGTCATCACCAAGGGCGCTGGGCGCGTCGCCGAG
>JAUPVD010000379.1 GCA_030917225.1 Pseudomonadota bacterium | reverse complement strand
GCGCAGGCGCTGGAAGCCTTCCGCGTGCTCGGCGGCCGTGGCTGGGGGCGGGTCGATTTCCTGATGGACGAGGAAGGCACTCCCAATTTCCTCGAAGTGAATACGTCGCCGGGCATGACCGACCACACGCTGGTGCCGATGGCTGCACGGGTCGCCGGCATCGATTACGACACGCTGGTGCTGAAGGTGCTGGCGCTGGCGACGCTGGGCTAGACCGGGAACGAAATGGGCAATGTGGAACAAACCGCAACTGATGACCGCCGTAGCCGATCTGCTGCTTGCCGCAGCGGCCGCCGCGTTGCTGGTCGCGGCGACGGTCTGGGTGGCGCGGTTGCCGCACTTCACGCTGACGCAGATCGTGGTCACGCACGAACTGACCGAGGTCAAGCGTGCCGACGTGGAGCGCGCGGTGGCGGGGCTGCTGCGCGGCAACTTCTTCAGCTTCAACGTCGATGCCTTGCGCCAGTCACTGGAGAAGATCAGCTGGGTGCGGCATGCCGAGGTGCGCCGGCGCTGGCCGTCGAGCCTGGAGGTGCGCATCGAGGAGCACCAGCCGGTAGCGTTCTGGGGCGAGGGTACGGGGCAGCTGGTGAATACGCACGGCGAGGTATTTGCCGCCGTGATGACTGTGCCAAAGGCGATGCCGCTGCTGCACGGCCCGCTGGCCGTGGCGCCGGACATGCTGGGCTACTACCGCGAGGCGCTCGACATGTTGCGCCCAATCGGGCGCACGCCGAAAACGCTGACCGTTTCGCCGCGGCTGGCCGTGCAATTGAAGCTGGACGACGGCATGGTCATCGAACTCGGCCGGCAGCAGCCGAAGGTGCCGATTCGCCTTCGCTTGCAGCGTTTTGTCGAAAATTATCCGAGCGTGCTGACGGTGGCCAAGGCGCGGCCGAGCGTGGTCGATATGCGTTATCCGAATGGTTTTGCACTGCGACTGGCCGCCGCGCCGGCTGCAGCAACTGGAACTGAGAGCAAAGGGAAGCAATGAGCAGAGAGACCAAGGATCTGATTGTCGGGCTGGACATCGGCACCTCCAAGATCGTCGCGCTGGTCGCGGAAGTCAGCGCCGAAGGCCGCCTCAACGTGATCGGCATCGGCTCGCAGGAGTCGAAGGGGCTGAAGAAAGGCGTGGTGGTCAACATCGAGGAGACTGTTGCCGCCATCTCGCGCGTCGTGCAGGAGGTCGAACTGATGGCCGACTGCAAGGTGAAGGATGTCTATACCGGCATCGCCGGCAGCCACATCCGCAGCTTCAACTCGAACGGCATGGTGGCGATCAAGGACAAGGAGGTCCTGTCAATGGATGTCGAGCGCGTGATCGAGACGGCGCGCGCGATGCCGATTCCGGCCGACCAGGAGATCCTGCATATCCTGACGCAGGAATTCATCATCGACGACCAGGACAGCATCCGTGAGCCGATCGGCATGAGCGGTTTCCGCCTGGAAGTAAAGGTGCACATCGTCACCGGCGCCGTGTCGGCCGCACAGAACATCGTCAAGTGCGTGCGCCGTTGCGGCATCGAGGTGAACGATCTGGTGCTGCAGCCGCTGGCGTCGAGCTACGCGGTGCTCTCGGAGGGACGAGAAGGATCTCGGCGTCTGTCTCGTCGACATTGGCGGCGGCACGACCGACATCGCCGTGTGGACGCAGGGGGCAATTCGCCACACCTCGGTCATCCCGATTGCCGGCGACCAGATCACCAACGACATCGCCATGGCGCTGCGCACGCCGACGCGCGAGGCCGAGGATATCAAGCGTCGCTTCGGCTGCGCGTTGTCGCAACTGGCTGATGTCGAGGATGTGCTCGATGTCGCCGGGGTCGATGACCGGCCCAGCCGCAAGCTGTCGCGTCGTGCACTGTCCGACGTGATCCAGCCGCGTGTCGAGGAACTCTACGAACTGATCCAGGCCGAGCTGCGTCGCGCCGGCTTCGAGGAGGTGCTGTCGTCCGGCATCGTGCTGACCGGCGGCACTTCGGTGATGCCCGGCATGATCGAACTCGGCGAGGAAATTTTCCACATGCCGGTGCGCCTGGGCATCCCGAAATATACCGGTGCGCTCGCCGATGTTATCCAGAGCCCCCGTTTTGCTACCGCCTTCGGCCTGCTGCTGGAAGCGCAGGCCCAGCACAAGCGCGGCCAGAAGGTGCACGAGACCCGGAACGTGAAGCAGGTGTTTGGACGAATGAAGTCGTGGTTCGAAAAGAATTTTTAGAATTTTCAGAAATTTTCAACTTTCATAGTTTTTTGCAGAGGAGGCCCTACCATGTTTGAAATCATCGACATCGAAGAAGTGGTGAGTGACAGCGGTACCGTGATCAAGGTCATTGGCGTCGGCGGCGCCGGCGGCAATGCGGTCGATCACATGATTCGCGAAGGTGTGAACGGCGTCGAATTCGTCGCTGCCAACACCGACGCTCAGGCCCTCAAACGCAGCGGCGCAATGGTTCGCGTACCGCTGGGCAAGAGCGGTCTGGGTGCCGGCGCCAAGCCGGAAGCCGGCCGCAGCGCGGCCATCGAGGAGCGCGAGCGCATCGCCGAATCGCTGAAGGGCGCGCATATGGCCTTCATTACCGCCGGTATGGGTGGCGGTACGGGGACCGGCGCGGCACCGATCGTCGCCGAAGTGGCGCGCGAGATGGGCATCCTGACCGTTGCCGTCGTCACCAAGCCGTTCTCCTTTGAAGGGAAGAAACGGATGGGCTTCGCCGCGCACGGTATTGAGGAGCTCTCCAAGAACGT
>JAUPVD010000378.1 GCA_030917225.1 Pseudomonadota bacterium | reverse complement strand
CGGCGCCTGTGGCTGCTTCGGCGGACGCGGGTCCTTGCCTTCCATGATGTCGTTGATCTGGTCCGTGTCGAGGGTTTCCCATTCGAGCAGCGCCTTGGTCATGGCTTCAACCTTGTCGCGATGCTCTTCGAGCAGACGACGGGCCAGTGCGTACTGTTCGTCGATGATGCGGCGGATTTCGGCATCGACCTTCTGCATCGTCGTTTCGGACATGTTCTTGTGCGTGGTCACCGAGCGACCGAGGAAGACCTCACCCTCGTTCTCGCCATAGACCATGGGGCCCAGCGCATCGGACATGCCGTAGCGGGTGACCATGTCGCGGGCCATCTGCGTGGCGCGCTCGAAGTCGTTCGAGGCACCGGTGGTCATCTGGTCCATGAACAGCTCTTCGGCGATGCGGCCACCGAAAAGCACGGCGATACGGCTCATCAGGTAGGTGCGGTCATACGCGTAGCGGTCTTCTTCCGGCAACTGCATGGTCAAGCCGAGGGCGCGGCCGCGCGGAATGATGGTGACCTTGTGGACCGGGTCGGATTTCGGCACCAGCTTGGCAACAACGGTGTGCCCCGACTCGTGGTAGGCGGTGTTCTTCTTTTCTTCCTCGCTCATGACCATGCTGCGGCGCTCGGCGCCCATCATGATCTTGTCCTTGGCCTTTTCGAAGTCTTCCATGTCGACCAGGCGCTTGTTGGTGCGCGCGGCAAACAGGGCAGCTTCGTTGACCAGGTTGGCGAGGTCGGCACCGGAGAAGCCGGGGGTACCGCGGGCGATGATGTCGGCCTTGACGTCCGGCGACAGCGGCACCTTGCGCATGTGCACGACGAGGATCTGCTCGCGGCCACGGATGTCCGGCAGCGGCACGACGACCTGGCGGTCGAAGCGGCCCGGGCGCATCAGCGCGGGGTCAAGCACGTCGGGGCGGTTGGTCGCGGCGATGACGATGACGCCGGTCTGGCCTTCAAAGCCATCCATCTCGACCAGCATCTGGTTCAGGGTCTGTTCGCGCTCATCGTTGCCGCCACCGAGGCCAGCGCCGCGCTGACGACCGACGGCATCGAGTTCGTCGATGAAGATGATGCACGGGGCGTGTTTCTTGGCGTTCTCGAACATGTCGCGAACACGGGCGGCACCGACGCCGACGAACATTTCAACGAAATCGGAACCGGAGATCGAGAAGAACGGCACCTTGGCTTCGCCGGCGATGGCCTTGGCCAGCAGGGTCTTGCCGGTACCCGGGTTGCCGACCAGCAGCACACCCTTCGGGATACGACCACCGAGTTTCTGGAACTTGGAAGGGTCGCGCAGGAAGTCGACCAGTTCGCTGACCTCTTCCTTGGCCTCGTCGCAACCGGCAACGTCGGCAAAGGTGATGGTATTGGTCGATTCATCGAGCAGGCGCGCCTTGCTCTTGCCGAACGAGAAGGCGCCGCCACGGCCGCCGCCCTGCATCTGACGCATGAAGAAGACCCAGACGCCGATCAGCAGCAGCATCGGGAACCAACTGACGAAGATGTTCATCAGGAAGGAAGGCTCTTCTTCCGGCCGGGCTTCGATCTTGACGCCGTTCTTGAGCAGGTCGGAGACCAGCCACAGATCCGGCGGTGCGTAGGAAGTGATCTTCTTGCCCTCGGTGGTAGTGGCCTTGAGCGTACGGCCTTCCATCGTCACCTTGGCGATGCGCCCCTGCTTCACCTCTTCGATGAACTGGGAGTACTCCATCGAGCTTTGCACGACCTGGCGGCCGTTGAACTGGTTAAAGACGGTCATCAGCACCAGACCGATAACCATCCAGATCGCCAGGTTCTTGAACATGTTATTCACTTCACATTCCTTTTCGCCATCAACGGCATCGAATGGAGCATTGTAAACCGAATTGAGGCCCTGCCAAGCCTCAACGCAACGTCAACGCAAGCCCTTGCCGAGCAGATACAACTCGGCACTGCGGTCACGGGAAGCATCCGGCTTGCGTGTCGAAACAGCCTTGAAGACCTTCTTCATCTCGCCGAAAAACTCGTCGTAGCCATAACCCTGAAAAACTTTGACCAGAAATGCGCCTTCTGGTTTCAGCCAGTTACGCGAGAATTCAAGGCCAAGTTCCGCCAGATGCATCATCCGCGCCTGATCGGAAACGGAGATGCCCGATATATTGGGGGCCATATCCGAAAGTACAAGGCCTACGCGGTCGCCAGCCAGCTTTTCTTCCAGGAGCGCCAGTATGGTGTCGTCGCGGAAATCGCCCTGAAAGAAGTCCACACCGGGGATTCCGGGCATTTCCAGCAGGTCGAGCGCGATCACCCGCCCCCTGCCCTTGAGGCGATTTGCGGCCACCTGCGACCAGCCGCCCGGTGCTGCACCAAGATCAACCACCACCTCACCCGGCCGGATCAGCTTGTCGCGATCGTCGATCTCCATCAGCTTGAACGCCGCGCGCGAGCGCCACCCTTCCGCCTTCGCTTTCTGGACATAGGGGTCGTTCACGTGTTCCTGCAGCCACGCCTTGCTGGTTTTGGTACGGGCCATTGCGATAACAGACGATGCGCTAAATGATAGAATCCGCGTTTTGATGAAAGTATTGCGATGCTGCAACTGACTGCCGACGAGCGCCGCGCGCTCCGCGCCCGCGCCCATGGCCTCAATCCCGTCGTTTCGATCAGCCAGAACGGTCTCTCCGAATCCGTGCTGAAGGAAATCGACGCCTCGCTGAAAAGCCACGAACTGATCAAGATCCGCGTCTACGGCGACGACCGCGAGGTCCGTGAAGCCTATCTTGCAGAACTCTGCGAAAAGCTCGAAGCCGGTGCCGTACAGCATATCGGCAAGTTGTTGGTGATCTTTCGTCCTTCCGCCGAGCTGGCTGCCAAGAAGGCTGCTGCTGCCCTGCCAAGCCGTAGAAAAGCCGAACCCCGCCGTACCAAGCGCAGCTTCCAGGGTAGCAACCGCAAGACCTGAACTACTTCTGCCCGCGCGCGGCACCCAGCACTGCAAACAACCCCAGCAAGCTCTGCAGCAGATACGCCACACTGGCTACGCCATGCCAGGTGGCGAACCGGCTCTTCGTCGCCGCCTCGGCCAGCTCGCGCGGCACGCTCTCGCTGCGCAACTGCGCAATCAGGGGCTGCAGGCCGAACAATTGCACAGCCGCCAGCAGGAGCATCAGCAGTACCAGCCAGAAAACCAGCCGCTTCATGGCTGCCCCGCCCAGACGGGCGAACATGAAGAGCAGCAGATAAGCGCCACAGCCCAAGCCGACCCAGCCGACGACGGAAAACATGCTGCCCGCCAGCGAGCCGGCCATGGCACGGTCCGAGAGACCGGAAAAAAGAAGCGGCGCAGCAATGTAGCCGATGGCCCACAGGGCACCTACCCACGCGGTCAACGCCAGCGTATAGAAGGCGTCAGCAATGCGCCGCATCATTCGTAGCGGACGTCCAGAATCTCGAATTCGCGCTGACCGCCCGGTGCCTGCACCTGGGCGATGTCGCCGGCAAACTTGCCGATCAGCGCACGCGCCATCGGCGAGGCGAAGGAGAGCTTGCCGAGCTTGATGTCGGCCTCGTCTTCACCGACGATCTGGTAGGTCACCTGGTCGCCTGAATCCTGATCTTCCAGATCGACCGTCGCGCCGAAAACCACTCGCCCGTCAGCATCCAGGCCTTTCGGGTCGATGATCTGGGCATTCGACAGCTTGCCCTCGACTTCCTGGATGCGCCCTTCGATGAAGCCCTGGCGCTCCTTGGCGGCATCGTATTCGGCGTTTTCCGACAGATCGCCATGCGAACGTGCCTCGGCAATGGCCGCGACGACACCTGGTCGATCAACGGTCTTCAGCCGGTGCAATTCAGTACGCAGCCTCTCGGCACCAGTCAGTGTCAGCGGAACCTTGCTCATTTCGGTCTCTACCAAAGCAAAACCGCCGGAACCCGAATCCTGAAAATTCGCGGGCCTACCCGGCGGTTAATGTAAGAAAAAATCAGTCAGCAGTTCAATTCAACTGCGCGTGCAATGTCTGAATCGGATAAACGACAAGTTCGCCACGGTTCTTGATGCCTTCGGCCGCAGCTTCGGCACCCCAGATCGTGGTGTAGGCCGTGACGCGGGCCTGCAGGCCGGAGGTGCGGATCGAACGCGAATCGGTGATCGCTTGGCGCTTTTCCTCGACCGTATTCACGATCAGCGCAATCTCGTTGTTCTTGATCATATCGACGATATGCGGGCGCCCTTCGGTGACCTTGTGCACCGCTGTCACTGGCACGCCAGCCGCTTCTATCGCTGCCGCCGTACCCTTGGTCGCGACGATGGCAAAGCCGCTGGCCGCAAGGTTGCGGGCAATCTCGACGGCCTTTGACTTGTCCGATTCCTTGACGCTGAGGAAAGCCTTGCCGGAAGTCGGCAGCTTGACGCTGGCGGCCATCTGGCTCTTGACGAAGGCTTCCTCGAAGGTGAGGCCGACACCCATAACCTCGCCGGTCGACTTCATTTCCGGACCGAGGATGGTATCGACGCCCGGGAACTTGTTGAACGGGAAGACGGCTTCCTTGACCGAGAAGTACGGCGGGATCACTTCCTTGGTCACTCCCTGGCTCTTCAGGCTCTGGCCGGCCATGCAGCGCGCGGCGATCTTGGCCAGCTGCAGGCCGGTAGCCTTGGAGACGAAAGGCACTGTACGCGAGGCGCGCGGATTGACCTCCAGCACATAGACTTCGTCGTCCTTGATGGCGAACTGCACATTCATCAGGCCGCAAACATTCAGTGCCTTGGCCATCAATTTTGTCTGGCGGCGCAGTTCGTCCTGGACTTCCTTGGACAACGAATAAGGCGGCAGCGAGCAAGCCGAGTCGCCGGAGTGGACGCCGGCCTGTTCAATGTGCTCCATGACGCCACCGATGATGACTTCATCGCCATCGGACAGCGCATCGACGTCGACTTCGACGGCGTCGTTGAGGAAGCGGTCGAGCAGCACCGGCGAGTCGTTCGAAACCTTCACCGCCTCGCGCATGTAGCGCTCGAGATCGCGCGGCTCATGGACGATTTCCATGGCACGGCCGCCGAGCACGTAGGACGGACGAACCACCAGCGGATAACCGATCTCGTCGGCCAGACGCAGGGCTTCGTCTTCGGCACGGGCCGTGCGGTTGGGCGGCTGCTTGAGGCCGAGTTCCTGCAGCAACTTCTGGAAGCGCTCGCGGTCTTCGGCGGCATCGATCATGTCCGGCGAGGTACCGATGATTGGCACACCGTTGGCTTCGAGGTCGCGCGCCAGCTTGAGCGGCGTCTGGCCGCCGTACTGGACGATGACGCCGACCGGCTTCTCGATGTGCACGATTTCGAGCACGTCTTCCAGCGTCAGCGGCTCGAAATACAGGCGGTCGGAAGTATCGTAGTCGGTGGACACGGTCTCCGGGTTGCAGTTGACCATGATCGTCTCGTAACCGTCTTCGCGCATGGCGAGCGCGGCGTGGACGCAGCAGTAGTCGAACTCGATGCCCTGGCCGATGCGGTTCGGACCGCCACCGAGGACCATGATCTTCTTCTTGTCGGTCGGGTTCGACTCGCACTCTTCCTCGTAGGTCGAGTACATGTAGGCGGTGTTGGTGGCGAACTCGGCGGCGCAGGTATCGACGCGCTTGTAGACCGGTCGTA
>JAUPVD010000377.1 GCA_030917225.1 Pseudomonadota bacterium | reverse complement strand
CTGCGGCTCCGTAGGTAATGTATTCGCGGCAATTCTAGCGTGCGATGAACAACATGTAAATGAGAAGTGTTATCGAATAAGGGCAAAAAAATTGCCGCAGACGCGGCAACTATCGAAGTTCGGGCAGTAACGCTTAACGTTCAACTACCCGGCGGGCACCGTTATAGCGCTTGACCCAATAGCTGCTGCCCATATCCTCGACGCGGACTTCGCCGCCGGGGCGAGGGGAATGCATGAAGCGGCCTTCGCCCAAATAGATACCAACGTGCGAAAAGGCGCGGCGCATGGTGTTGAAGAACACCAGGTCGCCGGGCTTGAGTTCCTGGTGATCGACCCGGGCGCCGACTTCGCTCATTTCACGGGAAGTGCGGGGCAGAACCATGCCGATTGCGTCACGGAAGACCAACTGGACAAAGCCGCTGCAATCAAGACCCGCGTCGGGATCCGTGCCGCCACGACGATAGCTGACGCCAACCATCTCCAGGCCCTTGAGAATCAGGTCCTGAGCCTTGTTGGTGTAACGCTCGAGAAAGGAGTTTTCCTCGCTCCGACGCGTCTCCTCGGTCGCCTGTGCGGGCGAAACGATAGCCATCGAGAGTGCGGCAGCGGCGATCAACGGCGCGCAGTGGTGCAGGAAAAGGGGGCGAAGGGGGCGAAAAAACGACATAGCGGCGCAATTTATGTGAATTTGGCCTTCTTGTAAACCGTCGGGGCCGGGTTTTTCCGTGAACGGATGCGGCGTCGCTTTGAAGGTAGACAACCATCCCGTCGGATGGAGTAATCTTTCTCCTGCGTTGGCGGCTCTTGGCGGGGCGGAGCCGCAGCTCTTCTCGCACGATGATTTTGTGTTTATAATTCGTAATTATGAATTAGAGACCTTGCAAAATACCGTGCCCCGCCGATATCAGGAGACGGCATGAGTCCGTTCAAGGCTTACGAGGTTGCAGAGAGGGACGGCAAGGTCGAATTGCACTTCACCATGCGGGGTGGCGCGTCGATGCGCTCGCATCGTTCGCTGCGTTTGATGCTCTGGAGGAACGGTGTCCGATGAGCAATGAACTGAACCAGTTGCCGCGGGTATTGATCGTCGATGATTCGCGCATGGTGCGCGCAACGATCGGCAAGCATCTGCGCGGCTACTACGATTGCCGCGAGGAAGGTGATGGCGAGTCGGGCTGGCAGGCCGTCGTGCTGGATCACAGCATACAGGCGATCATCTCGGATCTGAGCATGCCGGTGCTTGACGGCTTCGGGCTCCTGGCCAGAATTCGCAATTCGCGCCTGGCGCGGATTCGTGACCTGCCGGTGGTCATGATCTCCGGCGATGAGGACGAAACGGCGCGGGAACGCGCCAAGGCGCTTGGTGTCTCGGATTTCATCTCCAAGACCACCGGCGCTACGGAACTGCAGTCGCGCCTGGCGTCGCTGATCCGGCTGGCGCAGGCGCAGCGCGAGCTGGACAAGAATCGTGACTTGCAGGTGCAGGACGCCGATACCGGCCTGTTCACCCGCAAGTACGTGGAGTTGCAGGGAGCACAGGCCTTGTCGCATGCGTCTCGCCATAACAGCGAGGTGAGTGTGATGGTGTTGGGCTTCGACCGCTTCGATTCGCTGCGGGCGGAGGCGGGGGTGGAGCTGGTCAAGCAATTGCAGTTGCGTTTTGCGCGGTTGGTGGCGGGCAAGATTCGCAAGGAAGATAGTCTCGGCCATTTTGACGACAACTGGTTTGCCGTCATTTCGCCGGGAACACCGGAAATATCGTGTCAGGCATTCGGTAACCGACTGCGTGAAGCGATCGAGGTGGCCAACATTGCAGCGCACGGCCAGCGCCTGAAGTTGTCGGTGAGTATCGGCGTCGCAAACAGCCCGACGGATACCGTGACTTCCGCGGGGGCATTGCTGGAATTGGCTGCCGAGCGATTGAAAATGGCGATGGCCGCTGGCGGCAACCAGCTGGTGGGGACCTCGGGCAAGGTTAACACCGTGGCGCCGCGACCGACGCTGGCACATGCGCTGGATTTGATGCGTAGCGGACACAAGGATGTGGTGAGGCCACATGTAGGCTTGCTGGTGGCGGAGATCATGCCGCTGCTGGAACTGGTTCAGGAGGAAGGCGGCATTGAATTGCCGCTGGCAGCACTGAAGGAACGATTTCGCGACCGGAGCTGAGGTAAAAGACATCCGGCAGAAGAACTTTGTGTGTGCAGGTAACTTGCAAGAGGGAGTCTCATGACGACGTACAAGGAGTTTCATCAGTATTCCATCGAGAAGCCAGACCAGTTCTGGACGGAACAGGCCCAGCTGATCGATTGGAAAGAGCCGTTTACTCAGGTGTGCGACTATTCCCGCCCGCCTTTTTCCAAGTGGTTTGTCGGTGGCAAGACCAACCTCTGCCATAACGCGGTTGACCGTCATGCGGCCAAGCGTCCGAATGATCGCGCGCTGATCTTTGTCTCTACCGAAACCGACGAAGAGACGGTGTATTCCTTCGCCGAGTTGCAGCGCGAAGTCGAGCGCATGGCGGCGATCTACAAGAGCCTCGGCGTCAAGCGCGGCGACCGTATCCTGATCTACATGCCGATGATCGCCCAGGCGTGCTTTGCCATCCTGGCTTCGGCCCGTATTGGCGCGATTCACTCGGTCGTTTTCGGCGGTTTCGCCTCCGGTTCGCTGGCCACGCGCATCGACGATGCGGCAATGAATTTGGTCTCCACTTTGTTTTGTAATTTAAACTATTTAAAACAGTAGTTCGAAGTTAGAGCTTTTCGGTTCGATTTATC
>JAUPVD010000376.1 GCA_030917225.1 Pseudomonadota bacterium | reverse complement strand
TTCTGGGGCCGCACCGTACTCGCGCTGGCTGCTTGGGGGGTGATTCACCACCTGGCAGCAGGTGTGCGTCATCTGTTGATGGACGCTGGTATTGGCACGAGGTTGGACCAAGCGCGCGCAAGTGCGCGCCTGGTCATCGCGCTGGGCGTACTTGGTGGCATTGCCATGCTGCTCAGGGGCTTGGCATGAGGCTCTTTTCCGGTCAAAGGGCTTGGCTCTTGCAGCGTCTCACCGCCGTCTTGCTGCTTGTGGCCTGTTTGGCCGGGCTCGCGGCACTGATCTTCACGCCAGGGTTTGGCTACGCACAATGGAAAGCTTTTTTCTCCGATGGTCATGGCGCGACACTGACGGTGGTTTGCTACATCGCGATCTGCCTGCATGCTTGGGTCGGGGCACGCGACATCATTCTTGACTACGTGCCAGCAACAGCGCCCCGTCTCGCGCTACTCAGCCTGGTTGCCGTGCTGTTGCTGGCAACCAGCGTACGACTGGCCTTGCTACTTGCCGCGCAGTTTATGCGATAGAGAGGGCGGTTATGCATCTGCAAATCTATCGCTACTGCCCAGACAACGGCCTGCCGCCGCGCATGCAGGAGTACCGGATCGAACCGGAGCCTGGCGACCGGAAGCTCCTCGATATCCTCATTCGCATCAAGGCCGTAGATGACAGCCTGTCGTTCCGTCGTTCTTGCCGGGAAGGCATCTGCGGGTCGGACGCCATGAATATCAACGGCCGCAACGGACTTGCCTGCCTGACTCCGATCGAAGGCCTGCATGAGCCAGTCGTCATCCGGCCATTGCCGGGGTTGCCGGTGGTGCGTGATCTGGTCGTCGATATGACCCTCTTCTTCGCCCACTACAGCGCGATCAAGCCCTACCTGATCAACACCGAGCCGCCGCCGGAACGCGAGCGGCTGCAGACGCCAGAACAACGTGAATGCCTCGACGGCTTGTATGAGTGCATCCTGTGCGCTTGCTGCAGCACCTTCTGTCCATCGTTCTGGTGGAACCCGGACAAGTTCCTCGGCCCCGCCGCGCTGCTGCAAGCGTATCGATTCATTGTCGACAGTCGTGACCGCGCCACAGCGGAACGACTCGACTATCTTGACGATGTCTACCGACTCTATCGTTGCCGAACCATCATGAACTGCACCGAGGTCTGTCCGAAGGGACTGAGCCCGTCGCACGCAATCGAGCAGATCCGGCAAGCGTTGCTCGTACGAAGCCTTTAGCTGGCAAAGGAGGACGGCCATGGCGATTGATCACACGTCCGCAGGCATCATCATCAATATCTTGTCAGCAAGCGGCGGGCATTCGTCCGACGAATCTGCAACGCTGATACGTGCCGAGCACGTTGAGGTATTTCGCATGGTCATGCCGAGCGGCAAGAGGACACCCGAGCATCGGGCTGCTGGCGCCATCACCATTCAATGCATTGCTGGCGAAATCGAGCTGGTGGCTCATGGCAAAACCCAGCAACTGCGGGCAGGTCAGTTGGTTTTCCTCGCAGATGGTGAAGCGCACGAAGTTTGCGCGCTGAGTGATGCAACCCTATTGATCTCGATGTGGTTGCATCGGAAATGATGCGGGATCCTCAATATGGCAAAGAAATTTCCGCTTAACCCCGCGCATCCGGAGCGCATCTGCTGGGGCTGCGACAAGTATTGTCCGGTTGACAACCTGCAGTGTGGCAACGGCTCCGGACGAACGCCGCATCCCGCAGAGTTGCTTGGCGATGACTGGTATGAATTTGGCGACTGGGGAATAAATGATGACGATGAAGCCAAAAAATCAGCCACGCCGCCGGATAAGCCTTGCGAAGGCTGATTGACCCCAGCGCCCGCCTGTCGAGCGGGCGTGTCCGGAGTTTTGTGTAAAGCCGCCATTGGCGGCTCTTCCACCAGATGGCGGTTTTGGCCGATGAGCAGAAATCCGCTCTGCTACTCTACCCAAATTCGTTTGACATTATCCGTCGCAGGTCAGGAGTTCGGCCTGAGTTGCCGTCGAGCTGCCTTTCTCTCTGTGGTCGATTTTGGTCGCAAAGCGGACTCTCACAACTGACTACAGAAGCTGGGGCGATTCAAAGGCCTGCTTCCTCTGCTTGCCTTGACTGCGCAGTCGCCGAGTGGCTCAGGACAAATCGACCCAGGGCGATCAAATCTTCGTAAAAACCGGACAGATAACCCGCTTTTCATCGACTCAACCTGCCGGGCAAGTTCGCTAGGATGACTTCTCGACCCACTTCATAGAAGGCTATTAGCGATGAAAGTATCGACTTCGATCCAGCGTGGTGCCAACTATCTCTACGTCAAGTTCGGTGAAGTAGTGACCGCGATTGAGCAAGTGGCCGTCGTCAAGGGACTGCCCATGTGGGAAGTTGAGCGTCAGTTGAAATCCGGGCTGAGGAAGCGATTGATCGTTTCTGCCCGCGCACTGATGCCCATTCAAGAGGCCACCGCCTGAGCTTGTGCGCTGCCTGCAGTCAAACCCTTTTTCCACCCGAAAGAAGATATCCCTGATGCAAGCCGAAGACCAGAAAGCCATTCTTGCCATCGCCCTTCACGCCGCCTTCGCGGATGGTGCCAAGGACGACCGTGAGAGAGAGGAGGTCCGGCGCATTTCCGAGTCGCTGGCCTCGTCAGCGTCAGCGATCGACCTGCGAGCCATTTATCAGGATGTGCTGCTGAAGCGCTTTACGCTCGATCAGGCGGTTGCGGCGCTGGCTGACGATGGGCTTCGCCACTACGCCTACGAAATGGCCCTTTGCGTATGCGAGGCCGACGGCCAGACGACGGTGGCTGAGCGTAGTTTTCTGGACCAGCTCAAGGTGAGTCTGGGGCTTGGCGGCGAGGAGGCGCGTGGAATCGAGCGAGAGATGGATCCCTTTGTTGCCGCCACGAGTAGCCTCACGGCTTTCGCCACTTCCGACAACGACAGCGCAGCACTCGATCGGTCGATTCTCAACTACGCCCTGCTCAACGGAGCGCTTGAGTTGCTGCCGCAGTCGTGGGCGTCGATGGCCATCATTCCGCTGCAGATCAAGATGGTCTACGGCATCGGACAGGCGCACGGGGTCACGCTCGACCAGGGGCACATCAAGGAATTCATCGCCGCTGCAGGCGTTGGACTAACCTCCCAATACCTTGAACAGATGGGGCGCAAGCTGCTCGGCGGCCTGCTTGGTAAAGCTGCCGGAAAGACCTTCGGCAAGATCGGCAGCGCCACCACCGGCATGGCGTTTTCGTTTGCCACCACCTACGCGCTGGGCCAGGTTGCCAAGCGCTATTACGCCGGCGGCCGGGTCATGAATACGGAGATGCTGCGTGACACATTCCAGAATCTGCTCGGCCCCGCCAAGCAGTTGCAGTCGCAATATCTGCCGCAGATCCAGCAAAAGGCTGCGACGCTGGATGCCGGTCAGGTAATAGAGATAATCCGTGGTCAGCAGGCGGGTCCCGCATGAACGATGCCGCTATCCGGATGCCCCGATTTTTTGCTGTACACGTCGAAAGGAGTGAATCGCCCCGACATTTCTAGACGGCTAATTGAAAAAGCGACAGGTCGTTGTCGCTTTGCTGCCCTAAATAGATCGAGAGCAAAAGTCAGGTTTGGCCGAGGTGCGGTAGTACAGGAGTCGCTCCGTGCGACTGCATGACTCAGTCACCTGTCGTTGGAGCTCTTGATGACCGAAGGTCGGCAGTGGATCGAACAGACACACTCATGCTCTGATCCGGGGCATGCAGTGATGCCGCATTGCACCAGATGCGATTGGAATCGATTACGAAATACGGATGCCCGAATCTTTGTTGGGCAAATTTGATTTGCAAGGCCTCCGGAAACTGGAGGCCTTGCGGGGTCAAGCCTGCCTGAGCCAAACGCCGAGCCCCATCCAGCTCCAGCAAACGGTGGGGCGGGCAGTGCTACTGGATCAGGTTCTGCGTGTGCTGCGCGATCATCCATTCCTCGTCGGTGGGGATGACCAGCACTTCGGTCTGGCTGCCGGCCTTGCTGATGCGGGT
>JAUPVD010000030.1 GCA_030917225.1 Pseudomonadota bacterium | reverse complement strand
TTCTGTTTGCCAGGAGAGACAGATGATTCGCATCGGTCAAGGTTTCGACGTGCACGCGCTGGTGCCGGGTCGGAAGATGATCATCGGTGGTGTCGATATTCCCCACGACAAGGGTCTGCTCGGCCATTCCGATGCGGACGTGCTGCTGCACGCCGTCACCGATGCGCTGATCGGCGCTGCGGCCTTGGGCGATATCGGCCGCCACTTCCCGGACACCGACGAGCGCTGGCAAGGCGCTGACAGCCGGGTCTTGCTGCGGGCCACCGTCGGGCTTCTGGCGCAGGCCGGCTGGCGGGTGGTGAACGTCGATTCGACAATCGTCGCGCAACAGCCCAAGATGGCACCTTACATCCCGCAGATGGTTGAGAACATCGCTGCGGATCTGATGATCGCAAGTGGCGAGGTAAATGTGAAAGCGAAGACATCCGAACGACTGGGCTTCACCGGAAGGGGGGAGGGGATTGCGGCGGAAGCCGTGGTGCTCATTACCAATGTCGACTGAGATCGTCGTACCGCCCGGAGCCCGTTTCTTCTTTGCGCTGTGGCTGCCGGTCGATGCTGCCAAGAAACTGCACACCGTTGCCGGTGGCGTTGTTGGTCGCTGTGGCGGCCGCTTGATGCGCGAAGACGCACTGCATATCACTTTGGCCTTCCTTGGCGAAGTTCCCGAGCGGCGCCTTGTCGAACTGCAAAAGGTGGCGGCAGAATTCAAGCTCCAGAAGGCACCGGTTCGTCTCGATCGCCTGGGTTTCTGGAACCATAATCACATCCTGTGGGCGGGCACGAAGGAGCCGGATCCGGCGCTCTCCGCGTTGGCGGCCGAGTTGCAGGACCTGCTGGTGAAAGCCGGCTTCCTGACCGACGCAAAGCCTTTCCTTCCTCACGTGACCCTGCTGCGCAAACTGCTGCATCCGGGCGCGTTGCCGGAGTTGCCGGCCGTGGAATGGTCGGCTGCGGAATTCGTGCTGGCCAAATCCTGGCCTTCCGACCGTGGCTCTGCCTACGAAACCGTGGCCCGCTGGCCGCTGAATTAATCGCCTGCTTCGAGCCGGCTAATCGGCTAACCAGTTATTTCGCTGCCTGCAGCGGCAGGCGAAGCGCCGCAGTCATGCCCCCGCCTTCACGCGGCAGCAGTTCCAGCACGCCACCGTGCAATTTCGCGATCCGCTCGACGATGGCCAGCCCGAGGCCGGTGCCCTTGGCATCGGTACGGGCATTTTCGAGGCGCGTGAAAGGCTGTTTCATGCGCTCGACCTCTTCGACCGGTATGCCCGGCCCGCGATCGTTGACTTCGATGCTCAGCTGATTCCGGGTCATCGCCGCCGCCAGCGTTATTTCGCCGCCACCATATTTCCTGGCATTCTCGATCAGATTGCCGATCGCCCGGCGAATCGCCAGTGGCCGCAGCATCGTCTCCGCAATTTCTGGCAGCGCCTGGTAGTCCAGCTGCAGCGGTGCGCCCAAGCGGGCGTAGCGGGCGGCGATCTCTTCCAGCAACTGCCGAATGTCGGTTGCAGCCATTGCTTCGTCCGAACTGGCGCGGGCGTAATCGAGGAACTGGGCGATGATCGCGTCCATCTGTTCGATGTCGGCTGTGATGGCTTCGCGCGCGCTGGCGTCGGGCACCGACATTTCCGCTTCCAGCCTTAGCCGGGCCAGCGGCGTACGCAGATCGTGCGAGATGCCGGCGAGCACTTCGGCGCGTTCGGTCTCGATGCGCGAGAGGTCGTCCGACATCTGGTTGAAGGCCGATGCCACCTGCTTCAATTCATCGGCGCCGGTGACGGCAACCGGCTCCGGGTTGCGGCCGCGCCCGACTTCGGCGGCTGCCGCCGCCAGTGCCCGCAAGGGCCGTGTGACGCGCGAAACGATCCACCAGGCCACAAACAGCGCCAGCGCCAGGGAGGCGGCACCCCAGTTCAGCCAGTGCCAGGGGAAATCGCGGTCGGCACGTTCGCGCGGCAGCATCACCCAGAACTCATCGTCCTCGCTGTCGTCAAGCTGGAAGCTGGCCCAGATACCTTCTTCGCCGTTGACCGCAAATGCCAGCCGGGTGTGCGAACCGAGCATTTTGCGGATCTCGGTGCGGAACATTTCGTAGAAACCGTCATCCGGCAGCGCTTCGATCACGTCTTCCGGTTCTGCCGGGTAGAGGCGGATGCCTTCACGTTCCGAGAGTTCGATGAGCAGGTCGCGGCGCTTGGTCGGGTCGGCGGCAATCAATGCGGCCAGCGTCAGATTGGCCGCACTTGCCGTCAATTGCGCCAGTTGCCGCGCCCGCGGCTCGCGCGAGGCGAACTCGAACAGGGTTGCCCAGATGCTGACCGTCATCACGATGAGCGCGCTGACCAGCAGGAAGGTGCGGACCAGCAGGGTACGCGGGAGTAGATTCATCGTGAAAGTTCAGATAACCACGAAGGACGCGAAGGTCACGAAGGAAAACAAAGCTGGCTGGATGTGCGCTGTGAAACAATTCTCGCGGTCGCGCCGGATGACAGAAAAATGACGCTTTCTTCGTGTCCTTCGTGCGCTTCGTGGTGAAAGTATTGCTGCTTCACTTCTCTTTTCCATCCGGAATGAACACGTAGCCGAAACCCCACACCGTCTGGATGTAGCGCGGGTTGGCCGGGTCCGGTTCGATCAGCTTGCGCAGGCGCGACACCTGTACGTCGATGGCCCGGTCGAACGGGCCCTGTTCGCGGCCACGCGCCAGCGTCTTCAGGCGGTCGCGCGACAGCGGCTGGCGCGGGTGTTGCAGCATGACCTTGAGTACGGCGAATTCGCCGGTGGTCAGTGGCAGGTGCTCGTCGTCGCGCTTGAGCGTGCGGGCGGCCAGATCGACCTCGATGTTGGCGAAACCGACCACCTTTTCTTCCGTGGCCGGTGCCCCCGGTGCACTGCCGCCGCGCCGGCGCAGGACGGCCTGGATGCGGGCGAGCAGTTCGCGCGGGTTGAAGGGTTTCGGCAGGTAGTCGTCGGCGCCCATTTCCAGGCCGACGATGCGGTCGATCTCGTCGCCCTTGGCAGTGAGCATGATGATCGCCTGCTGTGGTTCGGCAGCACGCAGGCGGCGGCAGATCGACAGGCCGTCTTCGCCCGGCATCATCAGGTCGAGCACGATCAGATCGAAGCTTTCGCGCATCAGGCTCTTGTCCATGACGCCGCCGTTTTCGGCGCCCTTGACGGCAAAGCCCTGCTCGCCGAGATAGCGGATCAGCAGTTCACGCAGGCGGAGGTCGTCATCGACAACCAGGATTCTCTTTTGGCTCATGGGGCAAATGCTAGCCGAAGTTGGCGGGTTTGAGATATTCGCGCTTACAAAGCTTTACAATTCGCCGCGTCGTAAACAAACTTCGCTTACAAGTCGCCTCCAGGATGCGAATCGTGAATCACGAATCCTGAATGGGGTGACATCATGAGCAAACTCTTCTTAAGCATGTTGATTGGTGCAGTGGTGATGCTGACGGCAACGGACGATTCCAGGGACGGCCTCAAGGAGACGGTGCGCACCGCTGCGCTTTCCGTCGTCGGGTCCGCACCAAAATGATTCGTCAAGGTCGCAGCGCTCTGGTTCTTCTGTTGCTGCTTTCGGCCGCAACGCTGCCGGCGCACGCCTTTCCGGGCGGAGGCGTTGGCAGGGGCGGCTGGATGCAGGTCAAGGACCGGCCGCAGCAACCACAACGTGACCGTCAGTTCCCGCAGCCGCAACGGCCGCCGGACGCCGATCGGCAAGGGCAGCAGGGCCAGCAGCGCATGTCGCCGGATGAACGGCGGCAGTTGCGGCGCGTCCTGCACGATGCCGGCCGCGACGTCTATCCGCCGCGCCGCGACTGGCGACGCTAGCCACCTTCTGATCGATGGCGCGGCATGAATGTGCAGCGCCACCGGGAGATCGACATGCTCAAACTGTTGTCTGCCGCAGCCATTGTGCTGTGGTCTTCTGCGGCATTCGCCGCAGCCATGGGTGAAGACGAAGCCCGTCACCTGCTCAACCGCAGTGGTTTTGGCGCACCGCCCTCATCTGTTGCCAGCCTCTCCAGATTGAGTCGGGAACAGGCAGTCGACCGCCTGCTGGCGTCGGCGCGCACGGCGCCGGTGCTGACGCCGCCATTGCAGGAATACGTTCGCCCCGGCCGCCTCAAGGATGCCTCCGAAGAGGAAAAGAAGGCGCTGCAGCGCGCCGAATTCGCCAAAGGTGCCGAACTGCGCGCCTGGTGGCTGCAGGAAATGCTGCAGACACCGTCGCCGTTGAGCGAGCGGATGACGCTCTTCTGGCACAACCATTTCGTTTCCAGCCAACAGAAGGTCAAATCCGGCCGGCTGATGCTCGACCAGAACCTGCTGCTGCGCCGCCATGCGCTGGGCAACTTCGGCGATCTGCTGCACGCCGTGGCCAAGGACCCGGCGATGGTCATCTATCTGGATTCCGCCACCAACCGCAAGGGCCAGCCCAACGAGAACTTCGCCCGCGAAGTGATGGAGCTGTTCACGCTCGGCGAAGGACGCTACAGCGAACAGGACATCAAGGAAGCGGCGCGCGCCTTCACCGGCTGGAGCTTCAATCCCGAGCAGGGAACCTACCAGTGGCGGCCGTTCATCCACGACGATGGCGAAAAGACGGTACTCGGACAACGCGGCAACTTCGATGGGGACGCAGTCCTCGACATCCTCCTGCAGCAACCGGCCACCGCCGAGTTCATCGCCGCCAAGCTGTGGCGGGAATTCGTTTCACCAACGCCGGATATGGCTGAAACCCGGCGCATCGCCGAAGCCTTTCGCAGTTCCGGCTACGACATCCGCCGGGCGCTGAAGGCGCTCTTTCTGAGCAAGGGCTTCTGGGCAAAGGAAAACAGAGGCGTGCTGGTGAAATCGCCGGTCGACCTCGTCGTCGGCAGCATGCGCACGCTGGAAATTTCGGTGCCGGATGCGCTGCCGCTGGCCTTTACCGTGCGCAACCTCGGCCAGGACCTGTTCGCACCGCCCAACGTCAAGGGTTGGCCCGGCGGCGAAGCGTGGATCAACGCGACCACCTTGCTGGCGCGCAAGCAGTTCATCGAACGCCTGCTGCGCAACGAACAGTTTGTCACCCCGATGGCGCGCGCCGATGGTGTCGAGAGCAGCTACGAACAGGGCAGCATGCGCAACCGGCTGCGCACGAAGGAGTTGCGCGAGGAGTTCGGCAAGGGTGCCGGCCGGCTCGAAGGCGATACCCGCATGCGCATGGTGCAGGCGGTCTCCGACATTCGCTTCGACAGTACGAGCTGGCTCAAGCGCTTCGACAATGCGGCGGCGGTGGAGCGCGCGCTGCTCCCGATTCCGGCGATCTCGCCACCGGCGGTGGGTACTACCGGCATCGCGCTGGTACGCGGCCTGGCGCTCGATCCGGCCTACCAGCTGAAATAGGAGGCTTCGTCATGACCCGCAGACGCGATTTTCTCAATCTCCTCGGTGCCGGCGGCTTGGTTGCCGTGTCGCCGCAGCTGGCCTGGGCGGCGGCGCCTGTGTCGACCAATGTAGCCAACGCCGCCAACTACCGTCGCTTGCTGGTGCTGGTCGAGTTGAAGGGCGGCAACGACGGCCTGAACACGGTGGTGCCGTATGCCTCGCCGCTCTACCCGCAGTTGCGGCCGCGGATCGCGCTCAAGCGCGAAGAGGTGCTGCCGCTCGATGAACAGACCGCTGTGCACCCGTCGCTCGCCCCCTTGCGGCCACTGTGGCAGGCCGGTGAAGTGGCGGTCGTGCAGTCGGTTGGTTACCCGCAGGCCAACCTCTCGCATTTCCGCTCGATCGAAATCTGGGATACGGCTTCGCGCAGCGACCAGTACCTCGACGATGGCTGGCTGGGCCGGGCGTTTTCAGCCAACCCGCCGCCGGCCGAATACGCCGCCGATGGCGTTGCCGTCGGCAGTAGCGACCTCGGGCCGCTCAGCGCACGCAAGGCGCGCGTCGTGGCCATTGCCAATGCCGACCAGTTCCAGAACCTGGCCCGCATGGCGCAGCCGCGCAGCGGGCAGGGCGGCGGCGCCCTGCAACACTTGCTGAAGGTCGAAAGCGACGTCAACGCCGCGGCGCAGCGGCTTTCCGGCAGCCATGTCTTTGCCACGACCTTTCCTTCCGGCGCGTTCGGCGAAGCGGTCAAGGCCGGTTGCCAGATCGTCGCCAAGGGTACCGGTGTTGCCGTGCTGCGCCTGACCCTCAATGGCTTCGACACCCACCACAACCAGCCCGGCCCCCATGCCAACCTGCTCAAGCAGTTGGCCGAAGGGCTGGTAGCCCTGCGCGCGGCGCTGAGCGAACTGGGCCGCTGGAACGACACGCTGGTGATGACCTACGCCGAATTCGGTCGGCGACCGAAGGAAAACCAGTCGAACGGTACCGACCACGGCACGGCCGCACCGCATTTCGTGCTCGGTGGCCGCGTCATCGGTGGGCTCTACGGCGAGGCACCGCGCCTGAACCAGCTGGATAGCAACGGCAACCTGCCGTTCGCCATCGATTTCCGGCAGCTTTACGCCACCGTGCTCGAACGCTGGTGGGGCATGCCATCGACCGACCTTCTCGGCGGGCGCTTTGCCTCGCTGCCGTTGTTGCGTTCATAGCTGCGCTTGTACGTACGTTCGTAGCTTGCCGCGCCTGAGCGGCCGGCAGATAATCACCGAATGGATCTGCCGGAACAAAAAGACACGCTCGACGAATCTGCCCAGTGGGACGATGGCGTCGCTGATCACGGCTTTGCGTCAGCGATGCCCGCGATCCTTGAGCGCGTGCGTCGCCATTGCGGCATCGACTTCTCTGGCTACAAGGCGACAACCCTCAGCCGGCGTTTGCACAAACGCATGCAGCACAGTGGCGGCTCGGACGGCGATGCCTACCAGGTACTTCTGGCGGACGGCCCTGACGGCGATGCGGAATGCGAGGCCCTGTGCCGTGACTTGCTGATCAATGTCACCGAGTTTTTCCGTGACCGCGAAGTGTTCAGGTATCTCGCCGACGAAGTCCTGCCTGATCTGCTGCGCGGTCGCGACGCCGCCGACGACCTGCGCCTCTGGTCGGCCGGCTGTGCCAGCGGCGAGGAAGCCTATTCGCTGGCCATGCTGGCGCTCGATGCTGCGGCGCGTCTCGGTTTCAATGGCAACATCAAGGTTTTCGCCACCGACCTGCATGGCGGCGTGCTGGCCGACGCTTCACGTGGTTGCTACGACGATGATCTGGTCAGCGGCGTGCCGGAACCGCTGCTCCGCCGATTCTTCCAGCGCAGCGGCGATAGCTGGCAAGTCGATGCTTCACTGCGTCGGCACGTCGTGTTCGCGCGCCACAACCTGCTTTCCGATCCGCCCTTTACACGCATCGATCTCGTCGTCTGCCGCAATCTCCTGATCTATCTGCAGCCGGCTGCACAGTTACGGGTGCTCGCACAACTGCACTTCGCGCTGAAACCGCAGGGCCAGCTGCTGCTTGGAACCAGCGAGACCGTGGGGGAATACGAGGGGCAGGCCTTTTCTGCCGTCGACTGCTCGCACAAGCTGTATCGCAAGCTGCCGGTGCAACTGCCGCGCGGCGGCGAGGCGATGCCGGCGAACGTGCTTGCCATCCCCTCTGTGCCGGTGCTCGATGGAACGCCGAATACCGAAAATGCGGCCTTGCTGCACGCCGAATTGCAGGCGACCCGCGAGCGGCTGCAGGAGATGCTGGTCGAGCTGCAATACAGCCATGAGCGCGTCGATCTCGCCAATGAGGAACTGACGGCGTCCAACGAGGAGTTGCAGAGCACCAACGAGGAACTGAAATCCGCCAACGAGGACATGTTCTCCCTCAACCGGGAACTTGAGCGGAAGAACGATGCGCTGTCGACCCTCAACCGCGACTACGACCACCTGCTGGCCAGTGCCGAGATCGGCACCGTCTTCCTTGATGCCGAGCTGCGCCTGCGCCGCTTCAGTCCCGGTGTCTCGACCTTTCTCTCACTGCGCGCCCAGGATATCGGGCGCCCGATCACCGATATCGTTTACCACGCCGGTGATCAGGAAGCCTTCATCGCGGCGCTGAGCGAAGTGGCTGCGGGTAGCGGGCGGGTCGAACGTGAAATCGAATTGCCGGATGGCCGTTGGTACCTTGAGCGCATCTCGCCGTTTCGCGGTGCCGACGGGCGGCGTGACGGCCTGGTCATCACCTGGACGGAAATCAGCGAGGTCAAGCGCATCAAGAACCTTGCCGAGCGACTTGCCGAAGATCGCACGCGCCTGCTCGGGATTCTCGATGCGATGCCGGACGGTGTCTACATCGTCAATCCAGAACATGACATCGAATACCTGAATCCCGTGCTGGAGCGCGAGTTCGGTCCGGTCGACGGACGCAAGTGCTACGCCTATTTCCACGGACGCAGCAGGCCCTGCGACTGGTGCAAGAACGATGATGTTTTCGCCGGAAAATCCGTGAATTGGGAATGGACTTCGGCCAAGGGGCGCACCTACGATCTTTTCGACATGCCGTTCCATAACCCCGACGGCAGCATCAGCAAGTTCGAGATATTCCACGACATCACACCGATCGACGACGCCCGTCGTCGTCTCCAGGAGGCGGCCGAACTGGCGCAGGTCGGGCATTGGGAGTGGGTCGTGCCGAGCGGCGAGCTGCGCTGGAGCGAGGAGACGTACCGCTGCTTCGGCTACAAACCGGACGAGGTGACCCCATCGTTCGATCTGTTCATCAGCCACGTCCTTGAAGAAGACCGCGCGGCGCTGCAAGCCGCAGTCAACAATTCGCTGCAGAGCGGCGATCCGTATCTGGTCGAGTTCCGCTACCGGCGTGTCGACGGCAGCCTGCGCTTTGGTCGGGCCAATGGGCGTGTCCAGCGCGACGCCGATGGCAATCCGCTGACCATGTTTGGCGCGATGCAGGATGTCACGGCCATGCGGCAGTCCGAACAACGCCTGCAGGCGGCTTTCCGGGCCAGTCCTTTTGCTGCGTCGATCGCACGGGTAACGGATGGCGTGTTCGTGTACGTCAACGACAAATTCGAAAAGTACTTCGGCTGGAAATCGGCCGACATGCTCGGCAAGACCTCGGTAGACATCGGCCTGTGGCCGGACATGCAGACGCGCAAGGCTTGGGTCGAAGAACTGTTGCGTGCCGGAACGCTGCTCGATTTCGAATGCCGCTGGCGTGATCGGCAAGGCAGCATGCGCTACGTCAGTATTTCCGCCGAAGTGCTGGATATGGACGACACCCCACATATTCTCGCCTTCACGCAGGACATCACCGAGCGCAAGGAAAGCGAAAAACGGATCGAATTCCTCGCGCATCACGATCCCCTGACCGGGCTCCCCAACCGGGTGCTCTTCCGCGACCGCTTCTCGCTGGCCACAGCCTGGGCGGAACGGAACGGCGGCAGGATCGCGCTGCTCTTCGTCGATCTCGATCACTTCAAGACGATCAACGACACGCTTGGCCACCCCGTCGGCGACGAGTTGCTGCAGCAAGTTGCCTTGCGCCTGCGCACTTGCGTGCGCGATACCGACACCATCAGCCGGCTCGGCGGCGACGAGTTCCTGATCGCGTTGACCGACATCGAGGATGCCGAAGATGCCAGCCATGTCGCGGCAAAGATCGTCGAGGCGTTGTCTGTCCCGCTGCACATTGGCGACCACGAACTGACGGCGACGCTGTCGCTCGGCGTTGCCCTGTGGCCGGACGACGGCACCGATTTCGACATTCTGCTGCAGCGCGCCGATACGGCGATGTATCAGGCCAAGGGGGCCGGCCGAAACACCTACCGTTTCTTCACCGCCGAGATGAATGCCGAGGCGATGGAGAACCTGCGCATGCATGCGGCCTTGCGCCGGGCATTGGAGAACGGCGAATTCGAGCTGCACTATCAGCCGCAGATCGAGCTGCGGAGCCAGCGGGTGATCGGTGTCGAGGCGCTGCTGCGCTGGCGTCGCGACAACGGCGAACTGATTCCGCCGGCACGTTTCATCCCGCTGGCCGAGGAGAGCGGGCTGATCGTCCCCATTGGCGAGTGGGTGTTGCGTGAAGCCTGTGCACAGGCCATGCGCTGGCAGGAACAGGGCATCCAGGAGATGGCGGTCGCCGTCAACCTGTCGGCGGTGCAGTTTCACCGTGGCGATCTCGAACGCAGTGTTGCCGACGCATTGGCCGATTCCGGACTGGACCCGTCGCTGCTTGAACTTGAACTAACGGAATCACTGCTGCTCAACGATGCCGAAAGCGTGCTGGCGACGGCACGCCGCTTCAAGGCACTGGGTGTCCGCCTGTCGATCGACGATTTCGGAACCGGCTATTCCAGCCTTGCCTACCTCAAGCGTTTTGACGTGGACAAGTTGAAGATCGATCAATCGTTCGTTCGCGATGTCGCTGGCGACCCTGACGACGCAGCCATCGTCCGCGCCATCATCAGCATGGCGCGCAGCCTCAAGCTGCGGGTCATCGCCGAGGGTGTTGAAAGCGAGGAGATCGGACGCTTCCTCGAAATCTATCATTGCGACGAAGTGCAGGGCTTCTACTACGCAAAGCCTATGCCGGCGGCCGATCTGCCGGCTTGGCTGGCGGCCTGGCAGGCCGGGCGCGCCCAGGACTACTGAGCGACAAGCTGTCGCCAATATCCGGGACCGCAATCGGGCAGCAGGGTAA
>JAUPVD010000375.1 GCA_030917225.1 Pseudomonadota bacterium | reverse complement strand
GTGGAGCCCATGTTCCGCTGCAGCGACTGATACGGTTCGAACGGCGGGAAAACGAAGATCAGCACCAGATTCACCGCAACGAAAGCGCCGATACCTTCGGCGTAACGGAAGGTCGGGATATCCTCGTGGTGCTTCTTGGTCTGCAGGACCAGCCAAGCCGCCAGTGCGTTGGCGCCGACGAACATCAGCTGCAGCGTCAGCAGGGTCGTATTGATTGGCTTGTCGCTGAGCGCGGCGAGCAGCGGGTAAAAGCCGTCGAAGCTGTCTGGCATGCCCCGGGCAAGCGGCTGGCTGTTGAACGGCGGAAAGAGAATCATGATCAGAGCATCGATCAGCGCGACGATGACCACCAGACGCTGGTACTTGTTCATTGGGGAACCACCCTCGTATTTTTATCTGCCTGCATGCGCACATCATTATGGAAGCTTGTTCCATGACTGGCAAGGCGTTGCTCGGCAGAGGCTATAATCGACGGTTGAAATGTTTCACATTGCGAGGAGTTCCAATGCAACGCACGTCATTCCCCAAACTGGCCGCCGGCCTGTTTATTTCCCTCGGGGCGATTGCTCCCGTTCAAGCGGTGACCGAAGTGGATTTCTATCACCAGCTGGATCGCGCCCGCGGCGAGAAGCTCGCCGGTCTGGTTGAACAGTTCAACGCCCAGAGCAAGGACTACAGGGTCAAGCTGGTACAAAGCGCCAACGTCGGCGCGCCGGCGGTGCTGAACCTGGCCACGCCGGCAAACGTTGCCACGTTCTCCGAGAGTCAGGCGAAATTCCGGCCGCTGCACAAGGTGATGGCCGATGCCAAGGAGAAATTCGACGGCAAGCAGTTCACTCCCGAGTTGCGCGTGCGCGTGACGGATGCCAAGGGCAATCTGGTGGCGCTGCCGCTGGCCATGTCGACGCCCGTACTTTTCTACAACAAGAACGCCTTCCGCAAGGCTGGCCTTGACCCCAACACGCCGCCGAAGACCTGGTGGGAAGTGCAGACGGTTGCCGGCAAACTGCTCGATTCGGGCCTGCGTTGCCCCTACACCACGTCGTGGCCGGCCTGGGTGCATATCGACAACACCTCGGCGCTGAATGGCTCCGATGTCGCTGGCCCCAAGGGGGACTGGACCTTCAACAGCCTGGTTCAGGTCAAGCACATTGCACTGCTTGCCAGTTGGCACAAGAGCTTCTATTTCCATTACTTCGGCCGGGGCGACGAAGCTGACCGGCATTTCGCCGCCGGCGAGTGCGGCATGCTGACCACCGGTTCCGCATTTGCCGCTACGCTGCGCGACAGTTCTTCGCTGGACATCGGCGTGGCGCCGCTGCCGTACTACGACGACGTTTTCGGGGCGCCGCAACACACGCTGGCTGATGGCGCTTCGGTGTGGATCGGCGAAGGCAAGTCGCCGGCCGAGTACAAGGCGGCCGCAAGCTTCATCCAGTATCTGGTCACGCCGGAAGTTCAGGTGGAAGTCACCAGGATGGGCGGCTTCCTGCCGATGACCTCGGTCGCCCGCGCGGTCGCCAGCAGCAAGCTGCTGGCCGGTGATCTGGCTGGGCTGCATGTGGCCTACGGGCAGTTGAAGAAGGAAGGGGCCACCCATCCGCTGCGCGTGTCGCAGGTCGAACCGGTACGCATCATCGTCGAGGAAGAGCTTGAGGCTGTCTGGGCAAACAAGAAGCCGGCCAAGGAAGCGCTCGATACGGCTGTCGCCCGCGGCAACGTGATTCTCGTCAAAAATTCGGCTCCTGTAGAAAAAGCCAAGCCGGTTACCAAGAAGAAGTGATGCCTGCCCAGCTACCGCCACTGCCGCGATTGATTGCCCATCGCTGTGGCGGCGTGCTGGCGCCGGAGAACACGCTGGCCGGCTTGCATGCAGCGGCCGCGCGCGGCTTCAGCGCTGTCGAATTCGACGTAATGCTGAGTGCGGACGGCACCCCCGTCCTCATCCACGACGAAACGCTGGAGCGCACCACCAACGGCATCGGCCGCGTCTGCGAGACGCCCGATGCCGTTCTTTTTTCGCTGGACGCCGGTCAGGGCGAGCGCATCCCGGCCTTGGCCGAGGCGGCCGCGCTGTGCCAGCAATACGGGTTTCTTGCCAACGTCGAAATCAAGCCGGCGGCGGGGCATGAGGCAAGGACTGCCGAGGTCGTGGCGCGCTTTGTTGTGGAGCATTGGGGTTTCGGCGTGCCGCCGCTGATTTCGTCGTTTTCGCCGGAAGCGCTGGCAACAGCAAAGCGCATTGCTCCGCAACTGCAATATGGTCTTCTCTATGAATCGGTGCCGGCGGATTGGCTGCAGCAGCGCGCGAACTTCGGTGCGCTGACGCTGCACTGTGCCGCCTGCGAACTCAGCGACGTCGTGTTGAAAGAGGCCGAGGCGGCTGGCGTGCCGGTGCTTTGCTATACGGTCAATGACCCCGGTGAGGCGCAAGCCCTGTTTGCGCGCGGCGTAGCTAGCGTGTTCACCGACCGGCTGGATCTTTTCGCCTGAGCAAGTGCGTCAGCACTTGTGAGGCGAAGGGGCCTATGGCTCAAGTGCTCTTGGGGTATGGCTGAAACAATTGGTTACCAACTGTTACCGCCAGGCGCTGTGATTCCTGTGGCGATGGAATTAACCTGCAACCAGGCTGAACAACAGGCCTTGATCCACCACATTGCACATCACTGCACCACACAGGAGATAAAACATGAAAACTGCCCGTACCTTCATCGCCGCCGTCGCACTGGTTGCCCCGATGCTGGCTGCTGCCCAAACGACTTCCACAC
>JAUPVD010000374.1 GCA_030917225.1 Pseudomonadota bacterium | reverse complement strand
CTCGTTGGCCACGCCAACGATCAGCACCTTCTTGCCTTCAAGAACCGTGGTTCGGTTTTTTTTCGACATTCGTCTTCTCCTGAGTTCAGCGCTTGGCGCTGGCGGGTTTGGTGGCTGCAGCCGGTTTTTTCGCTACGGGCTTCTTCACTGCCGGTTTGCCAGCGGCCTTGGCAGGCGGCTTAGCTGCAGATTTAGCTGCGGGTTTGGCCGCAGGTTTGGCCACACTCCTTGCCTTGGCATCGGCTTTGGCTGCCGTCTTCGGCAGGCTCTTCGCCGTCAGGCCGAGCACGCTGCGCACATGCTCAAGTGCCAGCTTCTGTTCGGCAGTCGGTTCCAGCTTCTGGATCCGCTTGTCGGCCAGCACGGCATCGAGCAGCTTCAACAGGCGCTGACGCTCCTGCGGGTCAGACAGCAGTTGCGGCAGGGTCGCCAGTGCTTTTTCCGGCTCGAAGCGGACGATGATTTCCTGCTCGCCACGAATGCGGCGCAGCGCATCCGGTGCCATGTCGGGCAACAGTTCCTCATACTCTTTCGCTACTTCGGCACGCATCTCGATGCGTGACAAGGGCAGCGGTTCACCTTGACGCTGCAGCATGAAACTGATGCGGGTCGCCGCTTCGGCAAAGCCGCCCTTGGCGATCTTCGCCAGCGCGGCCTGCACCACCGGCAACTGGCGCGGCTCGACGACCTGTTCGGCAAGCAAACGACCCTGGTTATCGGCCATGGTCAGCGAGAACAGGTTGCCGTAAAGCTCGAAGAAGGAAGCCTCGCTGATCGCGTTGTTCACATCGCGATAATAGTCGAGGGAGGCGTTGATCAGCTCGGAACCCATGGCCTCCAGGCGGCGCCACGGATGCTTCCTGTCCAGCGACTTGCGCTGCGACTGCACCATCGCCGCCGCCGGGGCCAGCCAGCCGAGCCACGGGTTGATGTCGGAAATGGCCCAGCGCTGGGCACGCAGCGGGTGGAAGTCACGGGCCAGCTTGGCCGTAAACTCGTTCGACATGGCCTGCACCATCGGCTGCGCAAACAGCTCGTAGGCACGCTGGTTGAACTCGGACACGGCGGCCACCGCCTCGAAGGGTTTCTCGTCCTGGCGCTTAAACCGGTTGAGGTTCGCCACCACGTCCTCCAGACGACGCTCGACGAACTCCACCTCGTAGTGCGGTTCACCTTCGTCGGATTCGACGGTAATGATGTTCATGCCGTAGAGGCCGGGGGGCAGCGCCTCGATCGACTTCAGCACCGACACGATCTGCTTGTGTTCCTTCTTCGCCACTGCACCGGACACGAAGATGCCAAGGTGGCCGACATCCTTGTGCAGCAGGCCGACGATGACCTGGCCGCGCGCCTTGATCTCCTCGGTCGAGCCATAGACGTCGGCGACCCAGTTGAAGGCCTGTTCCGGCGGCGTGATGTTGTCGCCCATCGAAGCGAAGAGCACGATCGGCGCACGAATCTCGCGCAGGTCGAGATTGCGACCCGACTTGGCCCGGATGCCGCCGCTCCACAGCTTGTTGCCGACGAACAGGTTCTGCGTGATCCACTCGATCTCTTCCTTGTTCATCAGGTAGAAACCGCCCCACCAGCGCTCGAATTCGAGGAAGCGCGGCGACTCGGTGTCGACGTTGGCAAACAGGTGGTAGTACTTGTTCCAGTAGGTGTTGGCCGGGTTGAGGCCTTCGAAGTTCTGCACCAGCCAGGCGCCGTCGAAGACGCCGTTGGAAAGGTCGGAGACCATCGACGACAGCCAGGTGCCGCCGAGCAGGCCGCCCGAGTAGCGCATCGGGTTGTCGTTGTCGCCTTCTTCCCAGGCGCCGCCCCAGTAGGACATCGGCGCACCGTTGATGACGATCGGGCCGGTATCGTCCGGGTCGGACGCGGCCAGCATCATCGCTGCCCAGCCGCCCTGACAGTTGCCGACGATGACCGGCTTCGGGCTGTCCGGATGCAGCGCGCGCACCTTCTTCACGAACATCGACTCGGCTTCGCATACATCGAGCAGGGTCTGCCCCGGTTCCGGGTGCTGGAAGAAGATGACGAAGTAAACCGGGTGACCGTCGCGCATGGCCACACCCACCTGCGAGTCGTCCTTGAAGCCACCGATGCCCGGGCCGTGGCCGGCACGCGGATCGATGACCACATACGGGCGGCGCTTCGGATCGATCTTCACGCCCTTCGGCGGCACGATGCGCAGCAGCGCGTAATTGACCGGGCGATCGAAAGTGCGCGCATCGAGCACCGTTTCATAATCGAAATGCAGCACCGGCGGCAGGCCGGCGCGCTGATGCTCGACAAACTGGTTGCCGCGCTGGCGCATGGTTTCCCAGAACAGCACCGAGCGCTGGGCGAGGTCGGTGACGTAGTCGTTCCAACCCATGCCGAGGCTGGCCAGTTGCTGCGGCGAATTGAGCATGCCGGCCACCTGGGTGCCGAAGGCGTCGGTCAGGCGATTCTGGAAACGTTCCTGCGCACCCTGCACGCGCTGTTTGACGACGCCCGCCAGCTTGCTGTTGAGCGCCTGGCTGCGGGAGAGCTTCTGGGGGAGGTTGTTCATAGCGGGTTCCTTTTTTTCGTGCCTGACAAGGCGGATGCTGCAACGCAGCATTCATGACAAAACTATAGCGCATTCAATCCCTCAGGAACAGCAGATTGGGGCTAGCAGCCTGTCGGGCTTAAAGGAAATCGGCTGCAAAACGAGGGATGCCGGCCCAGATTTCCCCGGCTTTCTGCGCGAATAGAACGACTATTCGCTTGAAACCCGTGAAAATCTGTCCTCGGCCCCCTCATTTTTCGCTTCGATTCTTCAAGCCCGACAGGCTGCTATATTGACCTCAAGAGGGCGTCGAGATCGACGGCGCGCTCAACGATGGTGCTGCGCGGAAATTGGACGAGGAAGCCGACCCGGCGGGGCCGGTCCGGATTGACCGTGGAGAACTCCACCAGCGAAATCTCCGACGAATCGATCGCCTCGGGGCCAACAATGATGTTCATGGCATTGAGGCGTAGCGAAACAACCTTCGGCCGGATGATCGATTCGGCGTTGTGCAGCGCCTCGATCACCGGATCCAGATAAGCCTCCAGGCCGACGCCCGCCGGCTTGAGTTCGTTCAGTTCGG
>JAUPVD010000373.1 GCA_030917225.1 Pseudomonadota bacterium | reverse complement strand
AGAATGCCTTTGGCGTGCGCGACATCGCACAACGACTTGATGTCGGCAATCTCGGTCAGCGGGTTGGACGGTGTTTCAAGGAAGAACAATTTGGTATTCGGGCGAATCGCCGCTTCCCAGGCGCCGACATCGGTCTGCGAGACGCAGGTGGTCTCGATGCCGAAGCGTGACAGGATGTTGTTCAGCAGCTGCAGCGTGGCGCCGAACAGGCTGTTCGAGGCGACGATATGATCGCCCGCCGAAAGATGGGCCATGATCAACGCCAGGATCGCCGACATGCCGCTCGACGTGGCCACGGCAGCCTCTGCCCCCTCCAGCGCCGCCAGGCGCTCCTGGAAGGCGTTGACGGTTGGGTTGGTGAAGCGTGAGTAGACATTGCCGTCTTCTTCGCCCGAGAAACGGGCGGCGGCTTGTGCCGCGCTGTCGAAGACAAAGCTGGAGGTAAGGTACAGCGCCTCGGAATGCTCGTTGAACTGCGAGCGCTCGATGCCGGCACGTACGGCCAGCGTTTCCAGCTGATACTTCGGACACTTCGGTGTATTCAACTTCTCGTCGGACATCGACCTTACTCCGCGATCAGGTTCAGATGCATCTGCTGCGAAGCACCGCCATCCTCGCTCGCCGGCTTCGCCGTGCCGTTGCGCGCAGCCTCGATCTCGTCGAGATACTCCGGGCTGATGTCGCCAGTGATGTAGCAGCCATCGAAGCAGGATGCGTCGAAGGACGAAAGACGGTCGGACAGTTCGCGTACCGAAGCCTTCAGCGACTCGATGTCCTGATAGACCAGCGCATCGGCCCCGATTTCCGCGGCGATTTCCGCGTCGCTGCGATCGGTGGCGATCAGTTCGCCGCGCGTCGGCATGTCGATTCCGTACACGTTGGGGAAGCGCACCGGTGGCGCCGCGGAGGCGAAATAAACCTTCAGCGCGCCAGCAGCGCGCGCCATCTCGACGATCTCTCGGCTGGTCGTGCCGCGCACGATCGAATCGTCGACCAGCAGCACGCGCTTGCCGCGGAACTCCTCGCCAACGGTATTGAGCTTCTGGCGCACCGATTTCCGGCGCGTCGACTGCCCCGGCATGATGAAGGTGCGGCCGATGTAGCGGTTCTTGACGAACCCCTCGCGGTAGGGGATGCCCAGCTTCTGTGCCAGTTGCATGGCTGAGGGGCGGGAGGAATCGGGAATGGGAATGACGACGTCGATCTCTTCGACCGGGATGTTCTTGACCACTTTATCGGCCAGATGCTCCCCCATGCGCAGACGGGTCTCGTAGACGGACACACCGTCGATCACCGAATCCGGACGGGCCAGATAGACATACTCGAAGATACACGGTGAATAGACCGGCTGCTGCGCGCACTGGCGCGTGTGCAGCTGGTGGTTGAGATCGATGAACACGGCCTCGCCCGGCTCGATGTCGCGAATAACCGAGAAGCCGAGCGTGTCGAGCGCAACCGATTCCGATGCCACGAGATATTCGGTGCCTTCCGGCGTCTCGTTGGCGCCATAGACCAGCGGGCGAATGCCGTGCGGGTCACGGAAAGCCAGCAGGCCGTAGCCGGCGATGATGGCCACCACGGCATAGGCACCACGACAGCGGCGATGTACGCCAGCCACCGCCTGGAAGATGCTGTCGACGTCAAGCTCATAGCCATGTGCGGAACATTGCAGTTCGTGCGCCAGCACGTTGAGCAGCACTTCCGAATCGGAGTTGGTGTTGATGTGGCGGCGGTCGAGACGGAACATCTCTTCCTGCAACTGCTGCGTGTTGGTCAGGTTGCCGTTGTGGCCGAGCACGATGCCGAAAGGCGAATTCACGTAGAACGGCTGTGCCTCGGCAAAATTGAACGCTGAACCTGCCGTCGGGTAACGAACATGGCCGATGCCCAATTTTCCGGGTAGCGCGCGCATGTTGCGGGTACGAAAGACGTCCCGTACCAGCCCCGGCCCCTTGTGCATGTGGAAGGTATTGCCCTCTGCCGTGGCAATGCCCGCCGCATCCTGGCCGCGGTGCTGCAGCACCATCAGGCCGTCATAGAGCAGCTGGTTAACCTGCGTGGTCGCTACAACTCCGAGAATTCCGCACATCTTCGTCTGTCCCTACCTGAATTTGCTACCTGAATCGAATTCGTTTGGCTGCTTCCGGCGGCAACCAGGGCTTTAATGCCAGCACTGCAGTTTCAAGCGGCGGCGCCAATTGCGCCCTGGCCCACCAGGGTTCTTTCGGCGCTGAGGTCATGCCACCGACAGCCACCAGAATCAACACGATCAACAAGCCACGCGCGACACCAAAAAACACACCGAGCAAGCGATCCACCGCAGTCAGTCCAAGCGCCTTCAACAGCCCGCGTACCGCCAGACGCACCAGCGCCAGCACAATCAGCACACCGCAAAAGACCACCGCATAACCGGCCAGCACGCGCAGGCCCGGATCAGCGATCGCAGTAATCAGCACGCCGATCTCCGGCCCGAACTGCCAAGCAGCCAGTGCTGCCAGAACCCAGGCCAGCAGCGCCAGCACCTCACCGATCAAGCCTCGCCACAGACCCAATGCCAGCGACGCCAGCACGATGACGATTACGCCGTAATCAAACGCGGTCATCGGCACTCACCACGCTCACTGCTTGGCGGCTACAACGCCATTGACCCCGATCCGCTTCATCTTTTCCAGCGCCTTGTCGGCTGCGTCCCGGCTCGCGAACGGCCCGGCCCGCACCCGCGTCTTCTTGCCCTGCGGTGAATCCAGTGTTTCGGTATAGACCTTGATGTTCAACTCGCCAAGCTTGCCTTGCAGTTGCTTGACGTTGGCCGGATTGGCAAAGGCGCCGATGAGGATCACGTATTCGCCGGTAGCGGCAGCGCCAGACTTGGCGGCGGCCGAAGGTTCGGCTGCAGGCTTGCCGGAGAGAATAGCCGCCGCGCGCTGCGAGTCGTCACCGTTCTTCGTCGCCGCTTTGGGGTCTTTTTCGTTGCTTGCCGGGGCTTT
>JAUPVD010000372.1 GCA_030917225.1 Pseudomonadota bacterium | reverse complement strand
GCCCACCCGAAGGTCATTGCCATCGGCGAAACGGGGCTCGACTACTACTGGCACAAGGATGCGCCCGAGTGGCAGCGCGACAGGTTCCGCACCCACATTCGCGCAGCCCGCCGGACCAAGCTGCCCCTGGTCATCCATACGCGCGATGCCGCGGCAGACACCCTGCGCCTGATGGCAGAGGAGGGCGCGGGCGAAATTGGCGGCGTGATGCATTGCTTCACGGAGACTTGGGAGGTCGCTTCGGCAGCACTTGATCTTGGTTTTCACATCTCTTTTTCGGGCATCGTGACCTTCAAAAATGCCCTGCAAATCAAGGAAGTCGCCCAGAAGACGCCGCTGGACAGGATCCTCGTAGAAACCGACGCGCCCTATCTGGCGCCAGTTCCCTATCGCGGCAAAACCAACGAACCCGGCTTTGTACTGCACGTTGCCGAAGAAATCGCCCGGCTGCGTGGCATCAGCCTTGAAGCTGTGGCACAGGCCACAACCGATAATTTTGTCCGGCTTTTTCCGGGCACCCGACATCGACTGGAGCAAGCGTGAAAAAACATATCCGCATCGTGACGCTTTCCCTGGGCCTAGGCCTGGCTGCACTGACACTGCCCGCCCACGCCGGCATCTACGAAGACATGCTGGTGGCGATCAAGACCGGCAGCACCCCCGATGTGATTGCAATCCTGAATCGCGGTCTCGACCCGAACATCGTCGATCGTGAGGGCTACACCTTGCTGATGCTCGCTGTTCGCGATGGCGACGCCGACATTGTCGACGTTCTGCTCGCTGCCAAGGCCAACCCGAATGCCCGCAACGGCCATGGCGATACCGCCCTGCGCCTCGCCGCGTTCCGCGGCTCGCTGCCAATGGTCGAAAAACTGGTCAAGGCGCGTGCGCTGATCAACATGCCGGGCTGGACACCAACGATCTACGCGGCCTTTAACGGCCACGAACCCGTTGTCAAATACCTGCTCGACAACGGCGCACTGATCGACGCCCAGGCCGACAACGGGTTTACAGCGCTGATTGCCGCCGCGCGAGGAGGGCATGAAGAGGTCGTAAAATTGCTGTTGAAGCGTGGCGCCAACCCGAACATCAAGTCCCAAGCCGGCGATACCGCAATCGACTTCGCGCTGCGGGCGAAGAACACCAATATCTACGACCGGCTGCTGGCGGCTGGCGGCCTCAGCGGTCAGGCGATCACGGACCAACCCCCGCCGAGTCCCGCGCCGGCAAAGTGAGCAGGCGCAGTTTTGATCCTTGAATATACTTTAAAAACAACCTGTAAATATCTGGATCAAAAGCATTTGTTTTAAAATCATCCATGAGCTGATGGAGCTCTTCATCGTTGCGTGCGCGCCCCAGATAGCACCAACGATCGAAGACATGGAAGTCTTCCTGCATGCCGAATTCGTCACGCTCCACCAACGCCACCGGCCCCGCGTGCGGCCACACCTTCAATTTCAGCTTGGCCAGCGCCGTCAACAGCCGTCCACTGTGGCGTGACAGGTCTTCCTTGCCAACACAGACGCCGCGACACTGCCCGGTTTTTACCGCAGCACAGGGCTTTTCCGGCTTGACGGACTCCAGGCCGAGCAAGGCAGGGCATAGAAAATGGGCTTCCGCCAGCTTGCGCAAGGCTTGGCGAGCCTCCTTGGGCGTCCCGTAGAGACCGAACAGGTTGTCATCAACCCCCGGCTGCATGGTGTCGGCAAAGGCCAGCTCCAGACCAAAACGCCCCGGCGCTTCTTCATCCAGGCGCCACGTGCACAGTTCGGCAGGGAGCGGCCTGATCCGCCGCTGCAACTGGATTTCCTGCAGCCGCGCACCGAATTCTCCAGCCGCACCGCGCCATTCGACGTGATGGACGAGGCTGGCAGGGGGCTGGCTGCTACGGGCATCGGCGAAGTGCGAGAGAACCTTTTGGCGAAGGTTAGTGCCTTTTCCGACAACAAGGGTTGCACCATCGACGTCCAGCAAGGCGTAGGCACCGTGCGTATCTGGCAACTCATCGGCCAGCGCGGGGTCGAGTGTTGGCGGCAATTTTGCCGGGCGCGTCAAGGCATCGGTAACCGCACTGACGGCGGGCGAGCCGAGTTCTGCATGCCACGCCTGCCATAGATCCCAGAGCACGCGGGCGTCGGCAAGCGCGCGGTGGCGGGCCTCGGCGCCGATGTTGTGGCGGGACATCAAGGTATCGAGGTTATGGCGGTGGTGCTGCGGATACAGCTTGCGCGAGAGCTTCACCGTGCACAGCACCGTCGATCTAAAGTCGATGCCGAGGCGGGCAAACTCCGCCTTGAGAAAGCCGTAGTCGAAGCGGGCGTTGTGCGCGATGAAGATCCTGCCACGCAGCCTTTCGCGGAGTTCTGAGGCGATCGCCCCGAACCTCGGGGCGTCGACAACCATGGCATCGTCGATTCCGGTAAGCCCCTGAATGAAGGGCGTCACCGAGACCTCGGGATTCACAAGCGTGCTCCATTCGCGCACGCCGTCTTGATCAACCTCGACGAGGCCGACCTCAAGGATGCGGTCCCGGACAAAGTTGGCACCAGTCGTTTCGAGGTCGATGAAGACCAGGGGTTGGTCGATATAGTCGGGAATCACTGGGCGTCAGCAATATCGGGGCTCGGAAAGACCCTTGATCGCCAATCTCTTTCTGTTCGTATAATTTGTATTATGTCAACTAATGGCTGGACTTCGATTGGGCGTATTCGCCAGAACCTCGGCGATATACCCATCCTTCTCCACCCACATCTGCTGAATCCAGTCCTGCAACTGCCTCCGATAGTCGGCATCGGCGTCGTAACTTCCCGTGACGAGCGCCTGCGGGATCTTTACTTCACACACACGCACGACCACTTCTTCCATCCTGCCGCAGAGCAGATCCCAGAAGCGCGGCACACCCTTTGGATAGACGATGGTAACGTCGAGATAGGAATTGAAGCGATCGCCCATGACCGCCAGCGCCATGGCCAGCCCACCGACCTTGGGCTTGAGCAAATGCCGGTACGGCGAATTCTGCGCAGCGTGCTTCGCGGCCGTGAGCCGGGTGCCTTCGAGAAAGTTGATCACCGAGGTCGGAATCATCCGAAAGCGCTCGCATGACTTCCGTGTAGCCGCGAGATCCTTGGCAAAGCTGCGGCCGCCGCCACTGCGACGCATGAACGGAAAATCGAGCGCCCACCAGGCAAGCCCCATGAACGGGACGTACATCAACTCGCGCTTGAGAAAAAATTTCAGGAACGGTATCCGCCCGGCAAATACCTTCTGGAGCACGAGAATGTCGACCCAGGTCTGGTGATTGCTGCTGACCAGATACCAGTCTTTGTCACGGAGGGGTTCCAGGCCGGTAACGCGCCATGTCACGCGCTGCATCAGCGCGATCCACCAGCCGTTGATGGCGATCCACGACTGGGCCAGGGCATTCAGCACCCGATCCATCGTGCGACGAACAAACGGAAGCGGCACCAGCAACTTGACCAAAGCAAACGGCATCATGGCCGAAAAAACGACCAGAATGTTGCAGAACAGGATCACCGAGGCGATGCCGCCTTTCAAGCCACTCATATCTCCCTATCCCTTGTCGTGAGCTCAGCGGCGGGGTTTCAGTTCAGGTCTTCCGGCTTGAGCGTCGGCAGGCGGAGAACATCTATCCCCTCTTCCTGCAGCGCAGAGCAATCATCTGCGGTGGCCTGCCCACGAATCGAGCGCAGCGGTGCCTCATGGTAGTGGATCCTGCGAGCTTCATCGGCAAACTGGCTGCCGACATCCTCGCTCCCGCGAATGATCTGCTCGATGGCTTCTTTCAGGGTTGCCAGCGGGTGGCCGACTTTGGGCGCTTCCGAGGATTCGCCTGTCGCCAATGCGGGGGCTGGCGCAGAGGCCAAGTGGATGGCGGAAGGCATGCGACGAATATCGAGGGAGCCGCAGTGCGGGCAAGAGACCAGCCCCTCCTCCGTCTGGCTGTTGAAATCTTCGATCGAGCGAAACCAGCCTTCGAATGGATGGTTGTTGCTGCAGGACAAATCAAAAATGATCATTCAGACGATTTGCGAGAATAAGGCGAGGAGCCGGTTGGTGCCCGGAACCGGGGTCGAACCGGTACGGCTTTCGCCGAGGGATTTTAAGTCCCTTGTGTCTACCAATTTCACCATCCGGGCTTATGGAATCAATGGGTTGGAGTTTTCAACTGCATGCAGCGAGGTACGCCGGCCATGCCATGGCACAACCCAAGCACACGCATCTCCAAACCGGTGATCGACAGCCGCGGATTCTAACACGGCGGCGAGAATACCCTGAGGCGCCGTACCCGCCGTACTCTATGGTGCCGACAACCGTCCGGTGCCGAAATGAAAAAAGGGAAAGTGCATTTGCACTTTCCCTTTTTGAATTGGAGCGGGAGAAGAGTCTCGAACTCTCGACCTATACCTTGGCAAGGTATCGCTCTACCAACTGAGCTACTCCCGCGATGAAACCTTGGAGGCGCGAGCCGGAGTCGAACCGACCTACACGGATTTGCAATCCGGTGCATAACCGCTTTGCTAT
>JAUPVD010000371.1 GCA_030917225.1 Pseudomonadota bacterium | reverse complement strand
CGATCTCGCCGCGCAGGGAATGCGGCAGCGCCGACGTGATGCGCACGTCGACAAAGGAATGGATCAGGCGGGGGTTGCCCACAAAGTTAACGATGCGGTTGTTGTCAGTACGCCCGGCCAGTTCTTCGCCACTTTTCTTCGACAGGCTTTCAACGAGTACGCGCTGCACACTGCCGACCATCGCCTCGCTGATGGCCGAAGCCTGCTCCTCGATGCGTTTCTGCAGCCGCATCAGGCGCGCGGTCTTGAGTTCGTCCGGCGTGTCGTCGGCCAGTTCGGCCGCCGGCGTCCCCGGCCGTGAACTGTAAAGGAAGGAGAACGAGGCGTCGAAACCGACGTCATCGATCAGTTTCATCGTCTTCTCGTAGTCCTCTTCCGTCTCGCCGGGAAAGCCGACGATGAAGTCGGTGGACAACGAAAGATCAGGGCGTGCCGCGCGCAGCTTGCGGATGATCGACTTGTATTCGAGCGTGGTGTAATTGCGCTTCATCGCCGCCAGTACACGATCCGAACCGGATTGAACCGGCAGATGCAGATGCGACACCAGCTTCGGCACGCTCGCATAGATATCGATCAGGCGCTGCGTCATTTCGCGCGGGTGCGAAGTTGTGTAGCGGATACGCTCGATACCGGGCATCTCGGCAATGTATTCGATGAGCAGTGCCAGATCCGCGAGCTCACCACCACTCGCATCGCTGCCGGCCATCGTGCCACGGTAGGCATTCACGTTCTGGCCGAGCAGGGTCACTTCCTTGACGCCCTGATCGGCAAGGCCGGCAACTTCGGTCAGCACATCCTCGAAGGGGCGCGAGACTTCTTCGCCACGGGTGTAGGGCACGATGCAGAAGGTACAGAACTTGGAGCAGCCTTCCATGATCGAGACGAAGGCGGAAGCCCCTTCCACCTTGGCCGGCGGCATGGCGTCGAACTTCTCGATTTCAGGGAACGAAATATCGACCGCCGGCTTGCCCTTGCTGCGCCGCTCGGCGATGAGCTGCGGCAGCCGGTGCAGGGTCTGCGGCCCGAAGACGACATCGACATACGGCGCACGCGCGACGATGGCAGCCCCTTCCTGACTGGCGACGCAACCGCCGACGCCGATCACCAGATTCGGATTCAGCTGCTTCAGGTGCCGTACGCGGCCAAGGTCGTGAAACACCTTTTCCTGCGCTTTCTCGCGCACCGAACAGGTATTGAACAGGATGATGTCGGCCTCTTCCGGATTGTCGGTCTTGACCACGCCATCGGAAGCAGCGAGTACGTCGGCCATCTTGTCCGAGTCGTACTCGTTCATCTGGCACCCAAAGGTGCGGATGAAGAGTTTTTTTGCCATTACGGAGTTTTGTTCAGATTTGAGTATCAGGGAGCAGCAATTTCGGTTCGCGTCAGCACCCAGACGCGCCACACGCTTCCCGAAGGATCCAGCTGGTAACGCACCGGCATTTTGGCCTGCACGGTCGCCGGCATGACGATCAGATTCTGCTGATTGCGAATCTGCATGCCCGGCGCACGCGCATAAGGCTTGCCGTCAATGACCACTTCCATCATCCCCTGCAGCGGCTCCATCTCGCCCTTCTTGGTCCCCTCGGGGAAAGCACGAGCACCGACTACGCCCAGTTCGGGCGGTATCGGCGGAGCATAAAACGCATTCTCCAAGGCAGTATTGACGGCGTTGCCGACAATACTGTTCAACATGGAGGCAAGAATGGCTGGAACAGGCATGGAATCAATTATATACGACAGAACTACGATACAAGGCGAAACTTGACCGCCGGCCCCCGCAGCCCCTATAATCCGACCCCTTCCCGGTGATGTAGCTCAGATGGTTAGAGCGATGGATTCATAACCCATAGGTCGGCAGTTCGATCCTGCCCATCACCACCAGAATTCAGACGGCCCTCTTCGGAGGGCCGTTTTCATTTGGTGCGCACCAAAACAAAAGACCGCCCGGAGGCGGCCTTTGCGAATCGATCTGGCGAGATTACTTCTTCTTCTTGGCAACAGCGGCCTTGAAGGAAGCGCCGGCCGAGAACTTCGGCACGGTGGTCGCCGGAATCTTGATGGCGGCGCCGGTCTTCGGGTTCTTGCCAGTACGCGCAGCGCGCTTGGCAGCCTTGAAGGAACCGAAACCAACCAGGGTCACATTCTCACCCTTGGCAACAGTGGCGGTAACGGCAGCAACGGCAGCATCAAGTGCGCGGCCGGCAGCGGCCTTGCTGATATCTGCACCAGCAGCCATGGCATCGATGAGTTCGCTTTTGTTCATGCAGTGTCTCCTACGTTAAGTGTGTTTACGGAAGGCGGTAGCCGCATGTGATTGTGTCATAGGCTTTTTCGGAGCGCTACAACTTTTTTTCAACTTTTTATTCACCGCAGCCCTTGCGCCTCAATGCTTCCCACCCAACCCGAGGTAGGCTTCGATGACACGGGGGTCGTTGGCCAGCTCCTTGCTGGGCCCTTCCAGGGATACTTCGCCGGTCTCGAGGACGTAGCCGTAATCCGCCACCTGCAAGGCTGCACGGGCATTTTGCTCGACCAGAAGAACCGAAACCCCCATCTCGCGGAGCCGGGCAACCGTACGGAATATCTCGCGAATGATCAGCGGCGCCAGTCCCAGACTGGGCTCGTCGAGCATCAGCAGTTTCGGCTTGGCCATCAGCGCACGCCCCATGGCCAGCATCTGCCGTTCACCGCCGGAGAGCGTGCCGGCCATCTGCGCCGCCCGTTCCTTGAGCCGGGGGAAGATGCCGTAGACCTCTTCCATGGTCTTGGCGTAGTCCTTCTGCCCTCGACGGTAGCGGTCGAAAGCGCCGAGCAGGAGATTGTCCTCGACGCTCATGTCGGCAAAGAGCTCGCGTTTTTCCGGCACCAGGGTCAGGCCCAGGCCGACCCGCTCCTCGACCTCGAAGTCGTTACCGAGCGCCTGGCCGACGTAGCTGACATCGCCTTTACCCGGCAGCAAGCCCATCAGGCAGGAGAGCAGCGTCGTCTTGCCGGCGCCGTTCGGGCCGATGACGGTGACGATTTCCCCTTCGCGGATGCGCAGGCTGACCTTGTGCAGCGCCTCGACCTTGCCATACGAAACGCAGAGGTCCTTGGCTTCAAGCAGGATCGGTTTGTCGCTCATGATCAATCCACCCCGCCCAAGTAAGCCTGCAACACCTTCGGGTCTTCCTGAATCTGCTTCGGCAGCCCCTCGGCCAGTTTTTCTCCGAATTCCATGACAACGATGCGATCCGCCAGCCCCATGACAAAGTCCATATCGTGTTCCACCAGCAGGATGCCCATGCCCTCGCCACGCAGCTTGCGTAGCAGCTCGGCCAACGCCTGCTTTTCCAGATAGCGCAGGCCTGCGGCCGGCTCGTCGAGCAGCAGCAGACACGGGTCGGCCGCCAGCGCGCGGGCGATTTCGACGATGCGCTGTTTGCCGAGCGGCAGGCTGCCGGCGGCATCGAACATATGCTCGGCCAGCCCGGTGCGCTCGATCTGGCGTGCCGCCTCGAAGCGCAGACGACGCTCCTCCTCGCGATCCAGCCGGATCGACGAATGCACGAAGGTCTTGCTGCCGCGCAGGTGCGCACCGATGGCCACGTTGTCGAGCACCGTCATCGTCGGCAACAGGCGCACATGCTGGAAGGTGCGGCTCATGCCGCGCCGGGCGATCTCGCGCGACGTCAGCGCGTCGATGCGCTGGTTGAGGAAACGCACTTCGCCTTCGGTCGGCGGATTGACGCCGGAAACGCAGTTGAACATGGTGCTCTTGCCCGCACCATTCGGACCGATCAGTGCCATCACCTCACCCGCCTGCACGGTAAAGCTGACCGCATTGTTTGCCGTCAGCCCGCCGAAACGCTTGGTGACTTGCCGCACCTCAAGGATGGTGTCGCCCCCCTGCGGCATGTCGCGCTTCTGCAGAAGCTCTGCCTGCGGAACGCTGCCGCCGGCATTGGCGGCCAGCGCCGGCCACAGACGCTCGATCCGGTTCAGGATGACCGGCCACAAGCCATCGCGGGCGCGATGCAGCACGAAGATCATGACCAGGCCGAAGACGATCACCTCGAAATTGCCGGACTGCCCAAGCAACTTCGGCAGCAAGTCCTGCAGCCACTGCTTGAGGATGGTGATCAGCCCTGCGCCAAGCAGCGCACCCCAGACATGTCCGACACCGCCAATGACCGCCATGAACAGGTACTCGATGCCCTGCGTCAGAGAGAACGGCGTCGGGTTCACAAAACGCTGCAGGTGCGCATAGAGCCAGCCGGAAACGCAGGCGAACTGTGCGGCAATGGTGAAGATGACGATCTTGTACCAGGCGGTATTCACCCCCATGGCCTCGGCCATGACCACACCGCCCTTGAGCGCGCGGATGGCCCGGCCATCGCGCGAGTCGAGCAGGTTCTGCGTGACCACCACGGCCAGCATCAGCGCAATCCAGATCAGATAGTAGAACTCACGGCCACTCTTCAACTCCATGCCCAGGAACATCACTGGCGGAATGCCGCCGAGACCGGTATGCCCACCAAACGACTCGATGTTGCCGAACAGGAAATAGAGGCTGATACCCCAGGCGATGGTACCCAGCGGCAGATAGTGTCCGCCCATGCGCAGCGTGATGAAGCCGAGGAAGAGTGCGACTGCCGTGGTCGCTGCCAGCGCAACAATCAGGGTTACCCACGGGCTCCAGCCGAAGGCCGTGGTCAGCCACGCGGTCGTATAGGCGCCGACGCCGACAAAGGCCGCTTGGCCGAAACTGGTCAACCCGCCGACGCCGGTGAGCAGCACCAGCCCGAGCGCCACCAGCGCATAAAGGCCGATGTAGTTGAGCAGCGTCACATAAAACTCTGCCGACCCCGGCAGCACGACCGGCAACAGCGCCAGCAACAACAGAAAGAGAGGAAGAATCAGGCGGCGCATATCATTCCTCCTCCTCGGAATGATGCGATGTCAGCGAACGCCACAGCAGTACCGGAATGATCAGGGTAAAGACGATGACCTCCTTGTAGGCGCTGGCATAAAAGGAGGAATACGACTCAAGGAAACCGACGAGCAATGCACCCGCAGCGGCCACCGGATAACTGACCAAGCCGCCGATGATGGCGCCGACGAAGCCCTTGAGGCCGATCAGGAAGCCAGAGTCGTAGTAGAGCGTCGTCACCGGCGAAATGAGGATGCCGGAGAAGGCGCCGATCAGCGCGGCCAACGTGAAAGAGAGTTTGCCGGCCATCGTCGTCGAGATGCCCATCAGGCGCGCGCCGGTCCGGTTCAGCGCGGTGGCGCGCAGCGCCTTGCCGTAGATCGTGCGGCCGAAGAAGGCATAGAGCGCCACGATCAGCACGGCAGAACTGGCCAGAATCCACAGGGTCTGGTACTGCAGCGTGGTCGCGCCGAGGTCGAGCGTGCCTTCGGTAAAGGCCGGCGTCCGCGTACCCTCGGCACCGAAGAAAAGAAGACCGAGACCGATCAGCACCACGTGCACCGCCACCGACACGATCAGCAGCATCAGCACCGAAGCTTCGGCAATCGGTTGATAGGCCAGACGATAGAGCATGGGGCCGAGCGGCACCACGATGGCCAGCGCCAACGCGATCTGGCCAATCAAGGGCAGGCCAACGAGGTCGACACTGGTGAGCAGCAGCCAGAGCAGCAGCGGCGCTACCAGATTAACGGCGATGATACGCGGCAGCCGGCGGGTGGCCCCATGGCGCAGCGCTTGCGCGCTATCAATCGCTGTAACTGCCGCACCCAACGCCAGCACCAGCCACAAGGTGGCCGGCACCTTGCCAGCCTGCAGCGCGGCCAGCGTCAATGCCCCGTAGGCAACGAACTCGCCCTGCGGGATGAAGATGACGCGGGTCACGGCAAACACCAGCACCAGCGCCAACGCCAGCAAGGCATATATCGCGCCGTTGGTCAGGCCGTCCTGACCGAGAAGCAAAGCAATCTGGAAATCCATGCGAGAACAATCCAAACGACCCGATAAAGCATCGGGCTATTGGCGCGGAACGGTTTTTCGCCGCTCCGCGCGGTCGGCAATTAGCTACTTATTTGACAAGCTTCCAGCTACCGCCTTCCACCTTGACCATGACGCGGGCGCGCTGATCGAAGCCAAGATGGTCGGTTGCGCTCATGTTGAAAACGCCATGCGCCACCGGCAGGTTCTTGACACCTTCAAGGGCATCGCGCAGCGCTGTGCGGAATTCCTTGGTGCCCGGCTGCCCTTTCTTCAGCGCCACCGGCACAGCCGCTTCAAGCAGCTTGAAGGCATCCCAGGCATGCGCACCGAAAGTGGAGACACTGCCCTTGCCGTGCGCCGCTTCATATTTGGCGACGTATTCCTGCGCGGTCTTCTTCACCGGGTTGTCGTTGGGCAGCTGATCCGCCACCAGCACCGGGCCGGCGGGCAGGAAGGTGCCTTCGCAATCCTTGCCGCAGACACGCAGGAAATCGGCATTGGCAACGCCGTGGGTCTGATAGATGATGCCCTTGTAACCTTTTTCCTTCAGCGTCTTCTGCGGCAACGCAGCCGGCGTGCCGGCACCACCGATAAGCACGGCATCCGGCTTGGCGGCAATGATCTTCAGCACCTGGCCGGTCACCGAGGTATCCGCACGGTTGAAGCGTTCGTTGGCCACGATGTCCAGCTTGCGAGCCTTGGCAACGCCGGCGAACTCGTTCGACCAACCTTCGCCGTAGGCATCGGAGAAGCCGATGTAGGCCACGGTCTTCACGCCACTGTTGGTCATGTGCTCGGAGATGGCGGTCGACATCTGCGCATCGTTCTGCGGCGTCTTGTAGACCCAGCGGCGCTTGGCATCGACCGGATCGACGATGGCGCGCGAAGCCGCCATCGAGATCATCGGCGTCTCCGACTCGGCCGCCACGTCGATCATCGCCAGCGAGGCCGGCGTGATGGTCGAACCGACAATCACATCAACCTTGTTCTCGGTCACGAACTTCTTGGCGTTCTTGACGGCGGTGGTGGTATCGGAAGCGTCATCGAGCACGATGATATTCACCTTCTGACCGGCAATGGTCGTCGGCACCAGTGCGATGGTGTTCTTCTCCGGGATACCCAGCGAGGCGGCCGGACCGGTGGCCGAAACGGTCACACCAACGGTGATGTCGGCCATGGCCGCCGTGGCCGAAAAAGCGAGCAGCATGCTAGCCAGTAGTTTTTTCTGTTTCATGTTTGTCTCCTCCAAAAATGAACAACGAAATCCTTCAGCCAGTTAAACCTGCTCGGCATCGGGCTGATTCTCGGGTGCTGCAGCTACAAAAGCGGGAAGGTTACGACACTCGGCGTCAATGCGCAGCACTGTCGGCACGTGTTCCAGATTACAGCCGAATCGACGGGCGTTGAACACTTGCGGCACCAGGCAGCAATCTGCCATTGTCGGATGGTCGCCGTGGCAGAATTTTCCGGTCAGGGGATCGCCCGCCAGCCTCGCCTCGATGGCGGCCAGACCGGTCTCCACCCAATGGCGATACCAGTTGTTCTTTTCTTCTTCCGACACGCCCAGCTTGCCGGTCAGGTATTTCAGCACGCGCAGGTTGTTGAGCGGATGAATCTCGCAGGCCACGTCGAGCGCGATCGCCCGCACACGTGCGCGAGCCCCGGGGTCACCGGGCAACAGCGGCGGATACGGGTAGGTTTCATCGAGATACTCGATGATCGCCAGCGACTGCGACAGCGCCAGGTCGCGGTCAACCAGCGACGGTACGGCGCCGGCCGGGTTGACGCGACGGTACGACGCCGACAGGTGCTGCCCACCGTCCTTCACCAGATGCACCGGCACAGCCTCGTACGGCAAACCCTTCAGATTGAGGGCAATGCGCACGCGGTAGGCGGCGGAGCTGCGGAAGTAGGTGTAGAGCTTGAGCATCGTCAGTTTGAGTAGCGCCGCACCTGCTGGTCAATGGCACCAAAGAGGGTCGCACCGCCGGCATCGAACATCTCAATACGGACGCGATCACCGAAGCGCATGAAGGGCGTCACCGGCTTGCCATCGGCAATGGTTTCGAGGCAGCGCTTCTCGGCCAGGCAACCGGAACCGGTGCTGCGATCGACGTTCGAAACCGTGCCGGAGCCGATGATCGAACCGGCCTCCAGTTCGCGCGTCCTGGCTACATGAGCGATCAACTGGCCGAAATCGAAAGTCATGTCCACGCCGGCGTTCGGCCGGCCGAATAATTCATCATTGAGATGCACCACCAGCGGCAGATGCACCTTGCCGCCGTCCCAAGCCTCACCAAGTTCATCCGGCGTCACCGCCACCGGCGAGAAGGCCGAGGCCGGCTTGGACTGAAAGAAACCGAAGCCCTTGGCCAGTTCGGCGGGGATCAGGTTGCGTAGCGAGACGTCGTTGACCAGCATCAGCAGGCGGATGTGCTGGCGGCAATCGGCCGGCGTGGCCCCCATCGGCACATCGCCGGTGACAACGGCAACTTCGGCTTCGAAGTCGATGCCCCAGGCCTCGTCGAGCGCGAACACCGGATCGGTCGGCCCGACAAAGGAATCGGAACCCCCCTGATACATCAGCGGATCGGTCCAGAACTCGGGCGGCATGTCGGCCCCGCGCGCCTTGCGCACCAGTTCGACGTGGTTCACATAGGCCGAGCCGTCGGCCCACTGGTAGGCGCGGGGCAAGGGGCTATGGCACAGCGCCGGATCGAAGCGCTCGGCATGGCGGGCACCATGATTGTTCAGTGCATCGTAGACTTCGGCGAGTTGCGGCGCGACCGTATTCCAGTCGTCGAGTGCCGCCTGCAGCGTACGCGCGATCGCCGGCACCGGCTGGCACAAGCTCAGGTCACGACTGACGACCACCAGCGTACCGTCACGGCCGCCCTGTTTCAATGTTGCGAGTTTCATCGCTTCTTATCTCTCCGCGAAGCTTATTGTCTCATTCCCCGGCATAACTGCCATCGTGCATCCAGCGCGCGTGCTGCGGCGCCTTCTTCGTTCGCGCCCATTCGTTGAGCATCTCCCACTTCACTTCATCGAGCATCTTCGCCATTTTCGGCGTGCCGGTATTGGCGGCGAGTTCGAGGCGATGGCCGCTCGGATCGAAGAAGTAGATCGACTTGAAGATGGTGTGATCGGTCGGCCCGACGACATCAATCCCGTCGGCTTCCAGCTTCGCCTTCACTTCCATCAGCGTATCGATCGAATCGACCTCCAGCGCCAGATGTTGCGTCCAGGTTGGGGTGTTCGGGTCTCGCCCCATCGGCGGCTGGGTCGGCAGCTCGAAAAAGGCCAGCACATTGCCGCCGCCCGCATCGAGGAAGATATGCATGTAGGGATCCGGCTCTTTGGTCGACGGTACCTCGTTCTCGGCAATGGCCAGGATGAAGCGCATGTCCAGATACTTCTGGTACCACTCGACCGTCTCCTTGGCATCCTTGCAGCGGTAGGCGACGTGATGGATTCTCTTCACTTCCATGTCGCTCTCCTCAGACGCCGTCGCGCGCGTGCCCGAGCGCCTCGCGCAGCACGGACAGATCGCCGATGTGGTTGGCCAGCAGCAGGATCAGCTTGGCGTTGAGCATGGCGCTCTGCTCATCGCTGAGATCGCGATGCGCCTCAATGAGCATTTCGTAGAAATCATCACCGGGCGAGAAGGCACGGAAATAGCGCTTGCCGGGTTCCGAGAAGTTGGGAGTGAGGGTGAGGGTGAGGGGCATTGCGTGTTTTCCTCTCGATTCTCAATTGCAGGTCGCGCGGGCTACCGCGGCACGAATCTTGTGGGCATCGAACTTGCGCCAGCGGGCAACCACGTGCTGGTCCGGACGCAGCAGATAGACGCTGCCTTCGCGGGCATCGTAGCGGCGGGCGACGAGATGCTGCAGGTCGTGCAGCACCCGCACGCCTGCGGCGGCACCCGCCTTCTCCGAAACGATGACCGGCTCCACCGGCACCGGGTCCATGCTCAGGCCGCGCAGTTCATCAAGCTTGCCACCCAAGCGCTCGGCGACGTCGGTGAAGTACAGGAGCTGGAAGCGATTACCGGTCTGGTCGAGCAGCCAGGCTTTCTTGCCGTCGACACCGACTGGCGCATCGTCCATCGGCGCGCCCGGCACCATGGCGCCGGAAAACTCATCCGCATCAGCCGTATTCAAGGTGGAGTCGGCAAGGAAGGCCGGCACCGACAGACGACCGGAGTTAACCAGGGCACGGGCAAAACTGTGGTGCTCAGCCAGCGTCAGCACGGCATTGCGGAACATGCGCGAGGTATTGCTCTTGGGCGTAATGAAATCGGTCGAGCGCGTCGAATTCATCAGATTTTCGTCGGCAGCGGCGACTCGCTCGGTCGAGTAGGTGTCGAGCAGCCGCTCCGGCGCCTTGCCGTCGAGCACCAGCTTGAGTTTCCAGACCAGGTTGTCGGTGTCCTGAATGCCCGAGTTCGCACCGCGTGCGCCGAAAGGAGAAACCTGGTGTGCTGCGTCGCCGACGAAGAGTACGCGGCCGTGGCGAAACTCCTGCATGCGGCGACACTGGAAGGTGTAAACGCTGACCCATTCCAGCTCGAACTCACGCTCGTCACCGAGCATGGCCTTGATGCGCGGAATCACGTTTGCCGGCTTCTTTTCCTCTTCCGGGTCGGCGTCCCAGCCGAGCTGGAAGTCGATGCGCCAGACACTGTCGGCCTGACGATGCAGCAGCACCGACTGGTTGGGATGGAAGGGCGGATCGAACCAGAACCAGCGCTCAGCGGGAAAGTCGGCCTTCATCACCACGTCGGCGATGAGGAAGCGATCCATGAACACCTTGCCGTCGACTTCCAGATTCATCTGCTTGCGGATCGGGCTGCGCGCGCCATCAGCGGCGATCAACCAGTCGGCCTCGATGCCGTAGGTGCCGTCCGGTGTTTCGATGGTCAGCCGCACGCCATCGGACATGCGCTGTACGGAAACGACGCGGTTCTTCCAGCGCATGTCGACGCCGAGCTCGACGCAACGCTCGACCAGATACTGCTCAAGGTAGTACTGCTGCAGGTTGATCATGCCCGGGCGCTTGTGGTCCGGTTCCGGCAGCAGGTTGAAGTTGAATACCTCTTCCTCGCGGAAGAAGGTTCGGCCGACGTTCCAGGAAACGCCCTTCTCGACAACCCGGTCACCAACGCCCAAGCGGTCAAGGATTTCCAGTGCGCGCTTGGCGTAGCAGACGCCGCGCGAGCCGATCGAGACGGTATCGTCCTCGTCGAGCAGCACCACTGGTATGCCCTGCAGCCGACAGTCGATGGCCGCCGCCATGCCGACCGGGCCGGCACCGACGATGACCACCGGATAGCGTGCCGCGCTGCGCTCCTTCTGTTCCTGCGGTTGCTGGTATTCGTACTTCGGGTACGTGTAGGTTTTCAGCATTTGTCTCCTCCCTCCCTCTGACGGGGAATCAGGTGTTGCCGTGCGTTTCGTGTCGCTTCGCCGTGCCGCGGTTCAACTCTGCAGCGCGTGCCACATCTCCTGATCGCGCTGCGCCGTCCAGATGCGCGGATCGCGGATGCCGGAGGCCTCATCATAGGCGCGCGTGACATCGAAGGGCAGACAATGTTCGTAGATGAAGACCTGGGCGAAGTCCGGGTCCATCAGCTTACGCGTGTGCGCCATGGCCGCTTTCAGATCCATGCCCGCCGCAACCGCTTCCTGCGCGCCACGATAGAGGGCGCTGACAAAGGCACGGGTATAGGCTAGCCCCTGCTTCACTTCTTCCGGCGTCTTCAGCGCCGGACCACGACCCGGTACCAGCTTCTCGGCACCGATCGCCGCCAGGTTGTCGAGCGTCTGTGGCCAGTCGGCGAGGTAGGCGTCGCCGGTATAGCAGGCCGCGTCGTATTCGACCAGGTCGCCGGAAAACAGCACCTTCTGCTGCGGCAGCCAGACCACCGTATCGCCCTTGGTGTGGCCACGGCCGCGCTGCAGGATCTTTACCTCCAGCTTGCCCATCCACAGCGTCATCTCGCCCTTGAAGGTCAGCGTCGGCCAGGTCAGCCCAGGCACCGACTCGACGGCATTGAACAGGCGCGGGAAACGACCGATCTCGGAATCCATGTCCTGCTGACCGCGCTCGACGATCAGGTCACGCGTGTCCTCACTGGCGATGATCTGCTGCAAGCCCTCGGCCTGGTAGCCGGAGGCGCCGAGCACGCGCACCGCGTGGTAATGGGTCAGCGTCACATACTTGATCGGTTTGTCGGTCACCGTGCGCACCAGGCGGATGACTTCCTGCGCCATAACTGGCGTGGCCGTGGCGTCGATGATCATTACCGAGTCGTCGCCGATGATGATGCCGGTGTTGGGATCGCCTTCGGCCGTATAGGCCCAGGCGTTTTCGGACAGCTGTTCGAAGCTGACCTTCTTGACTTCCAGATCCGCCTGCGAGGCGAAAGCTTTGCCGCTCATGGAACATGCTCCATCAAAAAATATGGCCTGCGACAAAGATAGTCGGCGATTTGATAATAGTCAATTGATTTGTTAGTTGCTAACATAAGAAAAATATCGCCAGCCGGACGGAGGGTAGAATGCCGCGACCGCAACACCACAACCCAGACGAAGAACAGAAGAGCAGACCCATGGAGAAAACCCAGCGCGGCATCCAGTCCATCGAGGTCGGCGGACGATTGCTGACAACCCTCGCGGAAGTCGGCGAGCCGATGACCCTGAAGGATCTGGCCCAGCAGTCGGACATGCCGGCCGCCAAAGCCCACCCCTACCTGGTCAGTTTCGGCAAGCTCGGTCTGGTCGAACAGGATCCGGCTTCCTCGCGCTACGAACTCGGCCCACTGTCGCTGCAGCTCGGCCTGGCCTGCCTGCGCCGGCTCAACCCGGTGCGCCTCGGCACCCATGCCGCGACCGAACTGGCCGAGCAGTTGCACCAGACGGTGGCGCTGGCCGTCTGGGGCAACGCCGGCCCGACGATCGTGCACATTGAGGAATCCTCGCACCCGATCCATATCAACATGCGTACCGGCACCGTCATGTCGCTGTTCAAGACCGCTACCGGCCGCGTCTTCGCCGCCTATCTGCCGGAGAAGCTGATCGAGCATTACATCGACACTGCTTCGCACCACCAGTTCGCCTACCCGAAAAGCGACCTGCGCCCGTCATGGAAGGCGATGCAGAAGCAGCTCAAGGAAATCCGCACGCACGGCATGGCGCAGGTGGTCAGCGAACCCCTGCCGGGCATCAATGCGCTGTCGGCGCCGGTATTCGACCACGAAGGCCATCTCGCGCTGGTCATCACCGTACTCGGCCCGACGGCACTCTTCGACCCCGACCTCGATGGCGACAACGCTGGCGCACTGCGCCAGTGCTGCGCCGAACTCTCGCACCGTCTCGGCTACGTACCGGCCTGAGCTAGCTACGCCACGTCAGACCAAGCCGATCTCATCCGAAGAACTCGCCGCACTGATCCGCGAAATCGAGATCGAGGACCCGATCGACTATGCCCACCTGCCTTACGACGAAGACGACCTGCGCCTGCTGGTCTGCAATCACATCCGGGAAGTGGCCGAGCAGGCCGAGCAGTTG
>JAUPVD010000029.1 GCA_030917225.1 Pseudomonadota bacterium | reverse complement strand
TGTCGCCTGGCCGATTGCCGTTGTCGTCTCGGCGGTGCTGGCGCTCGGTATCGGCCTGGTCAGCCTGCGCACGCGCGGCGTCTATTTCATCATGATCACGCTGGCCTTCGCGCAGATGATCTATTACCTGTGCATTTCGATGAAGCTCTGGGGGGGCGATGACGGTCTGTCGTTGCCGGGCCGCTCCGGTTTCGGGCCGCTGGATCTGAAAAACGATGCCGTTTTCTACTGGGTGGTGCTCGGCTGTCTGGCCGCCAGCCTCTATCTGCTTGACCGCATCACGCATGCCCGCTTTGGCCGAGTGCTGCAGGCGATCCGCGAGAACGAGTCGCGCATGGAGGGGCTGGGCTATCCGGTGCTCGGCTACAAGCTGCTCTGCTTTGTGATCGGCGCTGCGCTCGCCGGACTGGCCGGTGCATTGATCGCCAACCACGGCCAGCTGGCCAGCCCGAACCTGCTGCAGTGGACGCAATCCGGCACGCTGTTGGTGATGGTCATCGTCGGCGGTGTTGGCGCGCTCTACGGCGGTGCGGTCGGTGCGGTCGCCCTGCTGCTGGTCGAGGAGGTGCTGGCAAGCTACACCTCTCACTGGCACGCGGCGGTCGGGCTGATCCTGCTGCTGGTCGTTTTCTGGGCGCCGAAGGGTATTGCCGCCTGGGTGCACGGCTTGTTCTCGAAAGGAGGCGCGCGTGAGTGAGTCCCTGCTCGAGATCATTGGGGTGAGTCGTCACTTCGGCGGCGTGCATGCACTGTCGGAAGTGACGCTGTCGGTAGTAAGCGGCGAGGTGCATGCGCTGATCGGCCCGAACGGCGCCGGCAAGACCACGCTGATCCATCAGATCTCCGGCGCGCAGCGCCCGGATGCCGGCCGCATCCTCTTCGCTGGCGAGGACGTCACCGCACTGCCGATGCACACGCGCGTGCAGCGCGGCATGGCTCGCTCATGGCAGATCACCAACGTCTTCAACCGGCTCTCGCTGCTCGACAATGTGGTGCTCGCGGTGAAAGGCCGTCAGCGCGACTGGGGCTCCGGCTTCCGTTTCTGGCGCCCGGTCGATGCCGAGCAGGCGCTGGTCGATGAGGCTCGTAGCTGGCTGGCCGAGGTCGGGCTGGCCGGGCGTGAGCACACACTCGCCGGCAGTCTGGCGCATGGCGAGCAGCGCCAGCTGGAGGTGGTGCTGGCGTTGGCGACAAAGCCGCAGCTCTTGCTGCTGGACGAACCAATGGCCGGCATGGGGCCGGAAGAGTCGGAGCGCATGGTGGCGCTGATCGGCAAGCTGGCCCGCCAGCACACGATCCTGCTCGTTGAACACGACATGGACGCCGTCTTCCGGCTGGCCGACCGCATCTCGGTATTGGTCGGTGGCCGCTTGATCTGTACAGGCTTGCCGGAAGAAGTACGCGCTCACCCGGAAGTGCGGCGCGCCTATCTTGGCGACCCTGGAACGCTTGAAAAGGCGGATGCATGAACCTGCTTGAAGTGGTCGGATTGCAGCTTGCCTATGGGCAGAGCCAGGTGCTTTTCGGCCTCGATCTGCTGATCGCGGAGGGTGAGGTGGTGACCCTGCTTGGGCGCAATGGCATGGGCAAGAGCAGCACGGTACGCGCGGTCTGTGGATTGTCGCCGGCCCCCAGGGGCATCCTGGGCGGCAGCATCCGCTTTGCCGGCGAGGATATCGCTCGCTGTTCCCCGGATCGTATCGGCCGTGCGGGAATCGCGTTGGTACCGGAGGGGCGGCAGATTTTCCCCAACCTCAGCGTGCGCGAGAACCTCGTCGCCTTTGCCGCAAATCGTCGTGGGGTTGTCGAGTCCTGGACTCTGGAGCGCGTCTTCGCGCTGTTCCCGCGGCTGGCCGAACGTCAGCAGAACATGGGCAATCAGCTTTCCGGCGGAGAGCAGCAAATGTTGGCCATCGGCCGCGCGCTGATGACCAACCCGCGCCTGCTGATTCTGGATGAAGCCACGGAAGGTCTGGCGCCGCTCGTGCGCGAGGAAATCTGGCAGTGCCTCGCGCGGCTGCGCGAAGCCGGGCAGACCATCCTGGTCATCGACAAGTATGTCGAACGTCTGATTGCGCTGGCGGATCGGCATACCCTGATCGAACGCGGTCAGGTGGTCTGGCACGGCACCTCTGCAGAACTGGATGCCGATCACGGCATCTGGCATCGCTATCTCGGCGTGTAGCTTCGATCCTGTCATCCTCGCCAGTATTTTGGGTAGCCGGATCCCGGTCGAAGATTGTTGAAAACCAGTGCAGTGCCAACGATGACGGCTGCCCCAAGAAGCACCGGCGTCGCGAGGAACAGCCAGTCGGGGCGCATCAGCAATACGACGAGCGGGTCGGCGCCGGACGGCGGGTGATCGGTGCGCGTGAGTTGCATGGCCACAATGGCGAGGCCGACGGCGATACCCATGGCCCACCATTCCGGGCCTGCGAGCGCGAGTACAAGCAAGCCGACAGCCGTTGATACCAGATGGCCGCCGATGATGCTGCGCGGCTGTGCAAATGGACTCCCGGAAACTGCGAATACCAGATAGCACGAAGCGCCGAGCGGTGCCATCAACGCCGGTACGCCGGTGGCTGTAGTCAGCACCATCAACAGCGAAATCGCCAGCATGCCGCCAGTGCCTGCAAGCAGTGCGTCGTGTAGCCCCGCACGCGGCGGGGCACTGGCGCCACCACGAAGTCGTTGTGCCCAGTGCCGAAGTTGAAATGTTGACAGGCTCATTCGTACATCCCCGGCATGTCGACATAGCCGTCGAGGCAACGGATGTCTCCGAACCAGCGCAGAACATTCTTGAACGGCGCGAGATCAACGCGTCCCTCCGGGGATAGCGCAAGGTAGGGGTAGATCGCCAGATCGGCGATGCTTGCTTCTTCACCGGCCAGCCACTGGCTTTCTGCAAGTGCCTCATCGATCAGCTGAAGTGTTGCTGCAG
>JAUPVD010000370.1 GCA_030917225.1 Pseudomonadota bacterium | reverse complement strand
CAGGCTGTTGAAATTCGCCGACCAATGATGATGCACGCACCATTACTGAGCCGACCGGATGCAATTCGATACTGAAACTGGCGGTTTTTTGTCCTCGCAACGCGATGCGAACGCGCATCGGGAGCCATTTTCCCGCTCATTGCCGCACCTCCTGCGGTACCGCGAACATTATTCGCGCCATCCGCGTGAGATTACTCGCCGTCATCGTCAGTTTGAATTGCTGATCGACCCGGCGGATTCCGCGGAAAACGGTTTGCCGAATCCGCCCAATCGTTTTGCCCCAACCGAAGTGCTCCTCGATGCGTTTGCGGATGATCTGGCTGATCCGGTAGCCGTCGTGTCGCGTGGTCCGGCCGTCGATGGCGCTGCCGCCGCGGCGTCCGTCGTTCTGCGCCACATGCGGCGTCACGCTGCGCTGGCGGCAGGCAGCGATGAAGTCGGCGGTGTCGTAGGCCTTGTCGGCACCAACCGTCTTGGGATGGGTGCCGGGTATGCAGTCGAGCATGCGGATCGCCGCTTCGCGTTCGCCGGTGCCATCGGCGTGCGTGACCACGGCGCTGACTGCCAGTCCCGAGCGGTTCTCCATCAGCACATGCCCTTGGTAGGAAAGAATCGAGGCCGTGTTGTGGCTCTTCCGGTACAGGCGTGCATCCGGATCGGTCGTGCTGGCATGGGTGTCGTTGCTGCGCGGCTTGCCCTTCCAGTCGGCCTGGGCGTTGCGGCCGCCGCCACCCGGCGTCTGGTCGTTCGAGCCATCCTTCGGGCGAAAGCTCTTCTGGCTGGCCCAAGCCTGGATCAGCGTGCCGTCGACGGAGAAATGTTCCTTCGAGAGCAGCCCCTGCCGGTCGGCCAGCCGCATCACTTCGGTGAAGAAGGATTCGATCACCTCGTTCTCGAACAGGCGATCCCGGTTCTTCGAGAAAACCGAGTGGTTCCAGACAGCGTCCTCCAACGACAGACCGACGAACCAGCGGAACAGCAGGTTATAGCGCATCTGTTCCATCAGTTGCCGCTCAGAGCGGACCGAGTAGAACACTTGCAGGAGAAGCGCCCGCATCAGCTTCTCTGGAGCAATCGAGTCGCGTCCGCTATCAGCATAGATGCTATTGAACAGGCTATTGAGCCGCCCCAGCGCTTCATTGACCAGCGTCTGGATCGAGCGCAACGGATGGTCCGTCGGTACGAAGTCATCAAGCTTGGCCACCGTGAAAAGGCTCTCCTGCATCCCATCCGCTCCGCGCATCTTGCTCACTCCATCTCGACCATCATGAACACGATATACAGAACGTTTACCACGCAAACCCCGTTGACACGGGAACGAATTTCAACAGCCTGCTAACTCCTTGAGCTTGCAAATCTTCAGATGCGTTCCCTACCCCTCCGACCCCTACTCCTGCCCCTGTTCCTCATTTTTTTCGGTGCGAGCCATTGCCGGGCAGACGAGTGCGACCAGCTACCGAAACCTTCAGTCACCCTGAAGCGCCTGGATGCGCACCCCATCCTCAACAACACCTACAGTTACAAGGAGCTCACCCATCTCGGGGCAGCAGGCGTTCGCAAGGGCACCCAGGTGCTGGGTCTGACGCGCGGCACGGCCATCGCACAGTTCGAGACGAGCATTCCGCTCTACATTGACAGAACCGGCCGTTGGGAATGCGCCAGCCCGCAAATCATTGTGAGCTACGGTTTCAACCCGATGACCATTTCCATCGCCAGGGAATTTCCGGAAGGCAGCTGTGCCTACAAGGAAATCCACCAACACGAATTACGCCACGTCAGCACCTACCTGACGCACCTCGCCAGCATTGAAAAAGACCTGGCCGAAACACTGGCGCAACGCTTCAACACGGAAAAGCCCTGGCGCGGCCCGGCCGGCCAGACGCAAACTCAATTGCAGCGGGAGTTGAAGGAACGCTGGTTGCCCTACATCCAGCGCGAAATCAATCGCGGGGACGAGGCCCAGGAGCGCATCGACACTGCCGAGGAATACGCGCGCGTGGCCAATGCCTGCAACGGTGAAATCCGGAAACGGATTCAGTAACCCGCCGGGCAAAGCGTCGAGTGCCTGAGTGGCGGCGCCAGCCCGAAACTGCGCACTTAGCTCACCCGATCAAACTTCTCGCGCAGCCCCTCCAGCGTGCTGCGCTCGCCACGAACGCTGAAGAAAGCCCCCTCCTCGTCAGCGCGCTCGCCGAGCACCTCGCAGGTTGAATAGATTTCGCCGCGCAGCTGCTGCGCCGTCCACGGCAGGAACAGCTCGTCCTCGACCAGATCCTTCTGGAAAAACGAGACGATCTTCTTGTGCAGTTTGGCCACGTCATCGGGGCGGCGAGCACTCATCACCACGCAATCCGGGTACTGCGCATGCAGCGCGGCTTCACGTTCGGCTTGCGCATCCGCATCGCCAACGTGGTCGATCTTGTTGAAGACGCGCAGGCGCGGCACCTCGTGGGCGCTGATTTCCTCCAGCACCTTGTCGGTCACCTCCAGCTGGCGCTCGAAGCCGGGGTCACTGGCGTCGATGACGTGCAGCAGCAGCGAGGCATCCAGCGCTTCGTCGAGCGTCGATTTGAACGAGGCAACCAGCCCGTGCGGCAGGTTCTTGATGAAGCCGACGGTGTCGCTGACCAGCACGCGCGGCACGCTCTCCGGGTGCAGCGTGCGCACGGTGGTGTCGAGGGTGGCGAAGAGCTTGTTGGCGACCAGCACCTCGCTGCCGGTGAGCGCACGCATCAGCGTCGATTTGCCGGCGTTGGTGTAGCCCACCAGCACCGCCGTGAGCATGTCGCGGCGACCGTGACGCATCGTCTCCCGATGCTGTGCCTCCTGTTCCAGCTTTTTCTTGAGCGTACTGATCTT
>JAUPVD010000369.1 GCA_030917225.1 Pseudomonadota bacterium | reverse complement strand
TGAAACTTCTTGCCATACCAGCTGCCGATGCCGCGCGTCTTGTACGCCTTGACGCTGGTGTTGGGTACGTATTCCTTGCCGAAAACGACATAGGGGCGATTGGCAAAGCGATGCAGCGGTTCGATCTTCGGCTCGGCATCCGCTACGTCGTCAAGACCATCGGGAATGTCGTCTGCCGGGCCGTCGTCCTTGTAGTAGCCACCGCCACGCTTGAGGGTGACGGCCGGCTTCTTCGTCGGCGACTTGGCGGCCGGGCGCGCGGGGTCGACAACCGGCTCCGGCGCCGGTTTTGGGGTGCTACCACAGGCGGCCAAGAACATCGCCGCCAGTGCAGGCGCCAGCATGCCGAGGGCGGGCAGGCGTTGCTTCATTTCTTCACCAGCATGCGATGGGTCTGGATGCTCATCAGGATGCCCAGGCCGGTACATAGCGTGGCGAGTGCCGTGCCGCCGTAGCTCATGAAGGGCAGCGGTACGCCAACGACCGGCATGATCCCGGAAACCATGCCCATGTTGATGAAGGCGTAAGTGAAGAGGCTCATGGTGATCGAGCCGGCGAGGAGCCGGGCAAACAGCGTCGAAGCGTTGGCGGCGATCATCATGCCGCGGATGATCAGCAGCAGATAGAGGAAGAGCAGTACTGCATTGCCAATCAGCCCCCATTCTTCCGAAAAAACCGCAAAGATGAAGTCGGTGTGTTTCTCGGGAATGAATTCGAGATGGGTCTGTGTTCCCTGCAACCAGCCCTTGCCTGTCGTCCCACCGGAACCGATGGCAATGGTCGCCTGGATGATGTGATAGCCGGAGCCAAGCGGATCGGTAGTCGGATCGACCAGCGTCAGGATCCGCTTTTTCTGATAGTCGTGCAGGAAAGTCCAGAGTACGGGCGCTGCCGCGATGCCGGCGGCCGCCAGACCAAAGATGATCTTCCATTGCAGCCCGGCGAAGAAGAGCACATAGAACCCGGCAGCACCGATCAGGAGCGCCGTACCGAGATCAGGCTGCTTGGCCACCAGGCCGAACGGGATCAGCAGCAACAGCGCCGCTACCGCGTAGTGGCGAAGCTTCAGCGCCGCCTCGTACTTGTGGAAATACCAGGCGAGCATCAGCGGCATGGCCAGTTTCATGATTTCCGAGGGCTGAATGCGGGTGATACCGATGTTCAGCCAGCGACGGGCCCCGTTGACCTTGATGCCGAAGAGGAAGACGAGGACCAGCAGAACGAGACCAAGTACATAGAGCGGCACCGCGAAACGCATCAGTTTCTGGGGCGGCACCTGCGCCACCCCCCACATCAGCCCGAGGGCGACGGCCATGTTGATGAACTGCCCCATCAAGCGATTCTGGCTGTCGTAGGTGGCCGAAAAAACCGTGGCCAGACCGACGCTCATGATCGCCAGCGTAATGAAGACCAGGGGTGCGTCGAGATGGTCGACGGTACCGTGCCAGACGCGACGGCGCATCTCGGCAAAGGTCATCATTCGTCCGCCTCCACTGCCGCTGCGTCTTCCTCGGCAGCGCCCTTGGGCAGCTTGCCGAGCAGGTAATAGTCGAACACCATGCGGGCGATTGGCGCCGCTGATTGGGCACCGAAGCCGCCGTTCTCGACAACGACAGCGAGCGCGATCTTCGGATTGTCTGCCGGTGCGTAGGCGATGAACAAGGCGTGGTCGCGCAGACGCTCCTTGACCTTGCCAGCGACATAGGCCTCGCCCTTCAGGCTATAGACCTGCGCCGTACCGGTCTTGCCGGCGGCTTCATAGCCGGCGCCGGCGAAGGCGCGAGCTCCGGTGCCTTCCTTGATCACGCCAACCAGCCCCTTCTTGATGACATCGATGTTCTGCTGCTTGAACGGCAAGCGGCGCAGCGGTTCGGGTTCGATCATCGTCTTTTCCCCGGTTTTCGCGTCGGCGATGTACTTGACGATATGCGGACGGAACATGACGCCGTTGTTGGCGACCGTTGCCGTCGCTTGCGCCAGCTGCAACATGGTGTAGGAATTGTAGCCCTGACCAATACCGATCGAGATGGTCTCGCCGGCGTACCACTTTTGCTGTTCGGGTTTCCTGAAACGCTTCTTCTTCCACGCCTGCGAAGGCAGCACGCCTTCGGATTCGCCTTCGATGTCGATGCCGGTGCGTTGACCCAAACCAAGCTGAGCCATGAAACTGGATATCCCATCGATCCCCATGTCGTTGGCCAGCATGTAGTAGTAGGTATCGCATGAATGGACGATCGACTTGTACATGTCGACGCTGCCGTGCCCGCCCTTCTTGTCGTCACGGAACTGGTGGCCGCCGAAGTTGTAGTAACCGGGATCGGAGATGGCTTGCTGCGGCGTGCGTTTGCCGCTTTCCAGTGCGCCCAACGCCATGAAAGGCTTGAAGGTCGAGCCCGGCGGATAGGTGCCGTAGATCGCGCGATTGATCATCGGCTTGTCGGGATCGTTGTTGTAGGCGTCCCAGTCGTCGGTACGAATGCCGTCGACAAACAGGTTGGGGTCAAACGTGGGCGCCGAGACCAGCGCCAGAATGCCGCCCGTCTCCGGCTCGATCGCCACCAATGCGCCTCGACGTTCACCGAAGGCCTGCTCGACCACCTTCTGCAACTTGATATCGATGGTCAGCGTCAGGTTGTTGCCAGGCACCGGAGCGGTTCGCGCCAGACTGCGGACGGCACGGCCGCCGGCATCGACCTCGACTTCCTCATAGCCAGTCTGACCATGCAGATGGAACTCGTATTTCTGTTCAAGACCGCTCTTGCCGAAGTGATCGGTCCCCTTGTAATTGGCCTCCTGCTCCGCCTTGGCGATGGTCTCGAGGTCGCGATCATTTACCCGGCCGATATAGCCCAGCGCATGCGAACCCACTTCACCCAAGGGATATTGCCGGAACAGACGGGCCTTTACTTCAACCCCCGGAAAACGGTAGCGATTGGCGGCAATGATGGCGACTTCCTTGTCGGTCAGCCGCGTACGGATGGGAATCGATTCGAAATTCTTCGACTCGTCCATCAGCTTCTTGAAACGCTTGCGATCCTTGGCCTGCACCTCGATCAGTTGTGCCAGCGCATCGATGGTCGCATCGAGGTCATGTACCTTGGAGGGAATGATCTCCAAGGTGAACGCCGAATAGTTGCGGGCCATCACCGTGCCGTTGCGGTCGACGATGACGCCACGATTCGGAACGATCGGCACCAGTGAAATGCGATTACCCTCGGCGCGCGTCGTGTAGTACTCGTGCTGAATCACCTGCAGCCAGACGAAGCGGGCAAACAGCGTCAGAAAGGCGAGCAGCACCGCCGTGCCGGCAACGCCGACACGGAAGCGGAAGCGATCGAGTTCGCTGTCCTGATGCCTGAATTCGTCGTGGTGTCGACGGCGCCTGGAGGGGCCCGAGGTGGCTCAGATGGGGCGGTTGGCGTCGCGTTCGACTGGCTGCTACTGCGGCAGCAGCAGCACGAACGTCAGCGGGACCCAGAGCAGGGTGCCAACGACCGGCCAGAGGAAATAGAGGAATCCGGGGAACTGGCCACCGGCCGCCATG
>JAUPVD010000368.1 GCA_030917225.1 Pseudomonadota bacterium | reverse complement strand
CCGACGTCGCGAGCCTCGGCTATCATCGGCAGCATGATCGCTGCCCTCTTTCGCACCCTGTACCTATAGCTGTTTTGCGCCCCCGCGCTGGCCGAGCCTGCATTTGTCCTGCCACGCACCGGCATCGGTGCCGACGAACTGGCATTGATCATCAATGACGACGACCCGTTGTCGCGGGAAGTGGGCGAGTACTACCGCAAGGCGCGCCACATCCCGCCCGGCAACGTGATCCATGTGCATTTTCCGGCCGGTAAGACAACGTTGTCGAAAGCAGAATTTGTCGAGCTGAAGCGGGAGATCAGCCAGGCGACGCCGGCACATGTGCAGGCTTATGCGGTGGCGTGGACACAGCCTTACCGGGCAGGCTGCATGTCGCTTACCTCGGCCCTGGCCTTCGGTTATGACGAGCGTTTCTGCTCGACGGCATGCAAGCCGACCGCCGCCAGCCCTTATTTCAATTCACCGAGCCTCTATCCCGCCGTGGACCACAAGCTGCGGCCGGCCATGATGCTGGCCGGGCGCGATTTCGCGCAGGTCAAGGCGCTGATCGACCGGGGCGTTGCGGCGGACGGCAGCTTTCCCGATGGGCGCGCCTATCTGTTGAGCACGCCGGACAAGACCCGCAGCGTTCGCGCGGCCCATTTCGAGCAAACGCAGAAGGAGCTGGCGGGCGTCTTTCCCATGGAGGTGATTGCGGCAGAGGCGATTACCGGGCGCAGCGATGTGCTGTTCTATTTCACCGGGCTATCGAAAGTGCCGCAACTCGATACGCTGCGTTTTCAGCCGGGGGCGCTGGCCGACCATCTGACCTCGTTCGGCGGCCAGCTCACCGACTCCAGCCAGATGAGTAGCCTGAGCTGGCTGGAGGCCGGGGCAACGGCGAGCTATGGAACGGTCACGGAGCCGTGCAACCATCCGCAAAAATTCCCGCTGCCGGCGGTAGCGATGTTCTTTTACGCAGGTGGCGCGACGGCGATCGAGGCTTACTGGAAAAGTGTCGCCTGGCCGGGCGAAGGGGTCTTTGTCGGAGAACCGCTGGCACGGCCATTTGCGCCGGCAATGCGCAAGACGACCGAGGGCGATTTCGAGTTGCGCTTCGTCTCGCCGCGTGTGGGCAGGCTGCAGTTGGGGCAGGCCACATCGCCGATGGGGCCTTTTCGACCGGTCGGTCGGCCAGTGCCGGTACGGCCGGGAGAGAATCGTCTGCGGCTGCCACTTGCCGGTCTCTCGGGTTACGTGAAGACTACCTGGCCATAGGGCCATCCAGCGCGTCCAGCGTGTCGTATTCCGTTCATGGTTTTTTCATTCTTTTGTCATTGTCCGTCCGGATAATTCTGCGATGCGGCGGAATTCGCCGTGCTTACCGGAAGGAACAAGATGAAACTCAAAACAGTCAGTGCTGCAATCGCCGTTGCGCTTGCAGCAGTAGCCGCCCCGGCCAGTGCTTCGCCGCTCTCTTTCACGCATCAGTGGACCTTCACTCACGGTGGTGGCCAGACCTCTGAAATCGCCAGCTTCGACTCGGTCAGCAATACGCTGTGGGTGGTCGGGCTGGTCGGCATTGACGTGCTCAATGCGAGCACTGGCGGCCTCGTGCAACACATCGACACCACTGGCTTCGGCAGCGCCAACAGCATTGCCATCAACAACGGTCTGGCCGCCGTGGCCATGGAGTCGTCTGCCGATCGCACGCTGCCCGGCACGATCCGGTTTTTCGACACGACCACCCGTTCGCTGGCCACCGGCATCAATTCGGTGACGGTCGGCGCCTTGCCGGACATGGTGACCTTCACTCCCGACGGCAAGAAGCTGCTGGTCGCCAACGAGGGGACGCCGAACATCGATCCCGTCACCAAGAGCTACGCCGGCTACGATCCGGCCGGCAGCCTGAGCATCATCGACATGAGCACGCGCACCGTTGCGGCAACTGCCACTTTCACCGGCGTGCTGCCGACGGGCGGTGTGCGCTATGCGGGCATGGACCTCGAACCCGAGTACATCGCCGTCAACAGTGCCGGCACCAAGGCTTTCGTGACGCTGCAGGAGAGCAATGCGCTGGCGGTTCTGGATCTCAATACGCAGCGCGTAACGAGTGTCACCGGGCTGGGCACCAAGGATTTCAGCACGGCGGCGAATGCGATCGACCCGAACCACAAGGATGGAAAGATCGAGCTGCGCAGCAGCGCCGTGAAGGGTCTGTACCAGCCGGACGGGATCGCCGCTTATGAGTCGGGTGGCAAGACCTATCTGGTCATGGCCAACGAGGGCGATACGCGCGAAGACGATGTCGACAAGCTGCGCGCCAAGAGTTCCGGGCTTTCCGGCGTGCCTGCCGATCTCAAGGAACTGAACATCGCGCGTCCGGATTCTGCTTCGGGCAGCCTGGTCACTTTTGGCGGCCGGTCGTTCTCGATTCGCGACGACCAGGGCAACCTGGTTTTCGACAGCGGCAATACGCTTGAAGTCGAAGCTATCAAGCGGGGCATCTACGATGATCAGCGCAGTGACGACAAGGGGGTGGAACCCGAAGGCGTGGCCCTGCGCGAAATCGGCGGCAAGACCTTCGCTTTCATCGGGCTGGAGCGCACGACAAAGGGTGCCGTTGCCGTCTATGACATCACCAATCCGGGAGCGGCGAGTTTTGTCGACATGCTGGTCACCGACGGCGATGTCTCGCCGGAAGGCATTACAACCTTTATCTCCGGCGGCAAGCTGATGCTTGGCATCGCCAACGAGGTGTCGGGAACGACCACGGTCTACTCGATCAGCGCCGTGCCGGAGCCGGGCACCTATGCCATGCTGCTGGCGGGCCTGGGCCTGATGGGTACGATTACCCGGCGCCGGAGCCGGAAGGCTGTGTAGGGAAGTTTCGCTACTGTTCCAGTAGCGCACCCCGGTTGAAGAGAAGGCCCGTCGATGACGGGCCTTCTTCTTTGCGGAAGCGGATCGGCGTCAGTGCCGTTGCCGTGATACCCCGGCTTCGAGCCGGGTGCCAGCAAGATAGGTGGTTGCGGCCGGAACAGGAGAAGTGCCCGCAGCATGCTTGCCGCTCGAACGCGTACCGCCAGCCCGGTATTTGGCGACGACCGCGGGAACGTAGCTGCGTGTTTCGGCGTAAGGCGGAATGGCGTTGCCATGGCGCTTTACCGCGCCTTCTCCGGCGTTGTAGGCCGCCAGTGCAAGATCCAGGCGATTGTCGAAGCGATCCATCAAGCCGCGAAGGTGGCGGGTGCCGGCCTGCAGGTTGGCCGAGACCTCGGCGGGGTTGTGGACGCCATAGGATTGCGCGGTTTCCGGCAGGACCTGCATCAGGCCGACAGCCCCTTTCGGGGAAACGGCTGCCGGGCGATAGGCCGATTCGACGGCAACAACCGCGTGCACGAGCTCCGGGTCCAGCCCGGACTGGCGTGCCGCGGAGGCGATCTGGGCAGCGTACGGGCGCTGATCGTCCGGCCTGGCGAGGCGGTAACGATCATCCATCTGGTAGGCGGATCGCTGATGCGGCGGCGTCACCATCGACGACGCCGGCGACAGACGATAAGGAGAAGGGAGCGTGCCGACCGCGCAGGCGATGTCAGCCCCTGCGGCGAGGCAGAGCAGGGCGATCAGGTGGGGGCGGATTCTGGCAGTCACACGCTCAACGAAACAGGGAACCTTGCCGGCTCCCCGCTGCGTCT
>JAUPVD010000367.1 GCA_030917225.1 Pseudomonadota bacterium | reverse complement strand
TGCACGTTGGCACAGTCAGCGCCAAACAGCTTTTTCAGGCGGTCAATGGCCAGCTGCTCGGCCTTGTCGACATATTCGCAGCCACCGTAGTAACGCTTGCCGGGATAGCCCTCGGCATACTTGTTGGTCAGCTGCGAACCCTGCGCAGCCATCACCGCGTGGCTGACGTAGTTTTCCGAGGCGATGAGCTCGATGTGCTCTTCCTGGCGATGATTCTCTTCTTCGATCGCGCTCCACAGTTCGGGATCGACCTTGCTCAGGGTGTCTTTCGCGGAAAACATCGTATGCCTCTCAAACCGTTGAAAAAGGGGGAAATTGTAGCATGCAGCAGGGAGTCAATCAGACCAGGTCGAGTTCGTCGAGCGCGCCATGGTCGAGATGCCGGGTTTCCGCCCAGGATTCGATGTGCCAGCCGGCCGGCCCGGCCACAACCCAGTTCAGGCCGGTATTCGGAATATGGAAGTCGCGGGGTAACTCTAGTGGATTGCCGCGCACGAAGCGGTTGACGATATCCAGCACACCGCCATGCGTCACCAGCGCCACGGTCTGGCCGGCATGCAGGGCGGCCAGCCGCTGCAGGCAGCCAACGACGCGCGCAGAAAACACCGTCAGGCTCTCGCCACCCTGAGGGAAGGCATAGTCCGGCTGGCGATGCTCGAAAGCGGCATAGTCGTCCGGGTAGCGCTGGCGCGCCTCGTCGTAGGTCAAGCCTTCGAACAGCCCGTAGCGGCGTTCACGCATTTCCGGCAGGTGTCGCTCCGGCAGGCTGAGACGATGCGTCAGCGCTTCCGCAGTCTTGCGCGCGCGCAGAAGATCGCTGCTATAGAGCACCTGCGGCCCGCGTTCGCCCAGTGCCGTCAGCCAGCGGGCGGCAAGGTCAGCCTGATGCACCCCCTCGGGATCCAGCCCGATATCGGTATGCCCCTGGATGCGTCGCTCGGCATTCCACGGCGTCTCGCCATGGCGAATAAGGCAGAAGCGGGTTTCGTTCATCGTGGCCGGCTCCTTCTCCCGGATTGCGAAACAACGATCATAGACGTGAATCCGTGGAACAATAAGAAATAAGTTGGCCGAACGTCAGGTCGTCTGACAACTTTTGTTTTTGTGCTAAACTTGGTTCCGTTTATCCGGCAAAAAACCGGATGATGATCATCACCGGTACCAGAAGACCGGAATTTTATCGCCATACTCGGAGGGACAGCCCGTGAATGCACTATTAGGTTTGTCGCGTTTCATCGACGCGACGACGGAAAGGGTCGGCAAGTCAGCCATGTGGCTGCTGCTATTTGCCGTACTCATCAGCACGGTCAACGCGATCGTGCGCAAGGCCTTCAACTACAGTTCGAACGGCCTGCTGGAAATCCAGTGGTACCTGTTCGGCGCCGCTTTCCTGCTCGGCGCCTCGTACACACTGCTGCACAACGAACACGTGCGCATCGACGTCGTCGCTGGCAAGTTCACCAAGCGCACGCAGACCTGGATCGAAGTATTCGGCACCCTGTTCTTCCTGATGCCGCTATGCGCCATGGTGCTGTGGATTTCGATCCCCTGGGCGATGAACTCGGTCAATTCGCAGGAAATGTCGGTCAATGCCGGCGGCCTGATCCTGTGGCCGGCCAAGGTCATGATCCCGATCGGTTTCGCGCTGCTGGCCTTCCAGGCGTTCTCGGAACTGATCAAGCGTCTGGCCTTTTTGCAGGGCCTGATTCCCGACCCGACGGAAAAGCACGAATTCCCGACGGCGGAAGAGAACCTGATCGAAGAGATCAAGAAACTGCGCGGGGAGGCGTGAAATGATCGAACTACTGACCGCCTACATTGCGCCGATCATCTTCATTGCGATGGTCGCTTTCCTGCTGTTCGGCTACCCGGTTGCCTTCGCCCTGGCTGCCAACGGCATTTTCTTCGGCCTTGTCGGCATCGAGCTCGGCATGCTGCAACCCTCGCTGTTCGGCGCCATGCCGGAACGCATCTTCGGCGTGATGAACAACGATACGCTGCTGGCCATCCCGTTCTTTACGCTGATGGGCCTGATCCTCGAACGATCGGGCATGGCGGAAGACCTGCTCGACACCATCGGCCAACTGTTCGGCCCGATCCGTGGCGGCCTGGCTTTCGCGGTGATCTTCGTCGGCGCGCTGCTGGCGGCGACCACCGGCGTCGTGGCCGCTTCGGTAATTTCGATGGGTCTGATCTCGCTGCCGATCATGCTGCGCTACGGCTATGACCGCCGCCTCGCCTCGGGTGTCATCGCCGCCTCCGGCACGCTGGCGCAGATCATCCCGCCGTCACTGGTGCTGATCATCATGGCCGACCAGCTCGGCAAATCCGTCGGCGACATGTACAAGGGCGCCTTCATCCCCGGTTTCATCCTGACCGGTTTCTATGTCGGCTACATCGTGCTGGTCGCTGTGTTCAAGCCGAAGATGGCGCCGGCCCTGCCGCCGGAAGCCCGTGCATTCCGCGAACCCAGCGGCAAGACCGGCGGCACCTCGCTGCTCATCCTCACCGCCGTTTCGGTCGGCTGTGCCGTCGCTTTCGGCAAGCGCCTGCCGGCAGATACCGCCACCGACGAAATGATCGTGCTGTGCATGATGGTCGGCATCAGCGTTGCCTTCGTTGCCGCAGTCATCAACAAGACCTTCAAGATCGGCCTGCTCTCGGCCATGGCCGAAAAAGTTACCTTCGTGCTGATTCCGCCGCTGGCACTGATCTTCCTCGTGCTCGGCACCATCTTCCTCGGCGTTGCGACGCCGACCGAAGGCGGCGCCATGGGCGCTTCAGGCGCTCTGGCCATGGCCATGGGACGTAAGCGCCTGAGCCTGGGACTGCTCAAGCAGGCGATGAACTCGACGCTGAAGCTGACCTCCTTCGTCGTCTTCATCCTGGTTGGTGCGCGCGTCTTCTCGCTAACCTTCTACGGCGTCGATGGCCACAAGTGGGTCGAGCACCTGTTGCTCGATCTGCCCGGCGGCCAGCTCGGCTTCCTGATCGTGGTCAACATCATGGTCTTCCTGCTGGCCTTCTTCCTCGACTTCTTTGAACTCTCGTTCATTGTCGTGCCGCTGCTTGGCCCGGTCGCGGAAAAGCTCGGTATCGACCTGATCTGGTTCGGCATCCTGCTCGGCATCAACATGCAGACCTCGTTCATGCACCCGCCCTTCGGCTTCGCGCTGTTCTACCTGCGCTCGGTCGCACCGGCCAAGGAATACATCGACAAGGTCACCGGCAAGTCGACACCGCCAGTCACGACGCAGCAGATCTACTGGGGCGCCATTCCCTTCGTGATCATCCAGATGATCATGGTCGGCGTGGTCATCGCCTTCCCGCAGATCGTCACTGCCGGTCTGGACAAGGATGTCGCGGTCGATCTGGACAGTGTCAAGATCGAGACACAGGCCACCGATTACGGTGCCCCGCCGGTGACGGGAACCGACGGAAAAGTGGAAGAAGTCGATCCGAACAAGGCTTTCCTAGACCAGATGAAGAAGGATGCCGACGCGGAAGCGGCAAAGAAGTAAGGCTGCCGCGAACAGACAAAACGGGCGCTTCGGCGCCCGTTTTTTTGTCCACCGCCGTAGCACGTGCGGACGCCGGATCTGGCACGTCTCTCCCCCCCGGCCACAGGTGATGAGGCAAGGCCTGCGCAACAGGCAGCGATCACCGCCGATCGCCACCCCTCCTTCAAGCCCTCTCACCAAAATGCGCTGCGACGCCGACGGCGAGCGGAGTATCTACCTGAAAATCGCCATTGGACGTCGTTCAT
>JAUPVD010000366.1 GCA_030917225.1 Pseudomonadota bacterium | reverse complement strand
CTCCCCAGCGCTTCGATCGGCACCTGAACCGAGGCTGAGGGAAAAGCCTCGCCATTGGCTTCGACGACCTGCGGCAGGCGGTTTTTCGCCACATATTCCGGCAGCGGCTTGTCCGGCCGGCCTTTCGGATCGCCCAGGGCAAACAGCATGGGCAGTACGACGGCCCCGGAGCGTTCTACGCTCTCGGCGAGCACCCGGTCGGTATTCAGTTTCACTTCCGCTTCCTTGAGCAGTTCGCCCATGGCGACGACTTCAGGAGCATCAATCCCGGCTGCCACAACCTGGCCATGCAGGGTGGCCAGCTGGGTGACATAGCTGTAGCCGGCGTCGACCTGCGGCTCAAAGAAAAGCGATGTATTGGCCACAACCTTGGCTTTGGCGCCCGACAGAAGATCGGTCATCTTCGCATGCAGGTCGCGCGGCCAAGGCCAGCGCCCGAGATTGGCGATGGAGGCATCGTCGATGGCGATGACGGCAACGCGGGAAAGTGGTTCGCGCGAGGAATACTGGACGCCCCAATCGTAGGCCTTGCGCTCGAGGCTCTGAATCAGGTCGCCGTTGGCGAGCGCGAGCATGACCACCGAAACGGTCACCCCGAAAAACCAGTCTGCCTTCCAGAACCCGGCCTTGCGCATCCTTGACCCTGCCTCCGCCAGTCGGCTTGTTGCCGAACTTTTATTCGAAATCTGATTGTTTCGCTGCCCAGAAAAAACTGTTCGAGGGCTATTAAAGGGCAATTTCGAGTCGAATTCAGAAAAAGAAACAGTCGACTACCCGGTATTCTTACAGTGGCGCCTCAAAACAGTCAATGTCGGTGCCATAGTGAACCGGGACTATTTCACATATCTGGCCGCAGAACGCCCGCAGCAAACCCGCAGCAAACCTATTCAATCGTGACATCCCGGCGGCGCAGGCTTCGCTGTTCAAGCCATTTGCCAAGCCCGACCACGAACAGGGTAAAGATTGCAGGAACCGCAATACCTGCCCAGGAAGGCGCGCCGGACACCCAATCGGCGAGCGCCGGGTCGCTCCAGAGCATGGTCCCGGCCACCCAACCAAGCAGGCCGGCGCCAATCACCACCACCACGGGCCAGCGCTCCATGAGATGCAGGATGATCTGACTGGACCAGACGATGAGCGGAATGCTGACCAGCAAGCCAAAGATGAGCAGAAAAAGGTTGCCATGTGAGGCACCGGCGACGCCGATGACGTTATCCAGGCTCATGACGAAATCAGCCACGATGATGGTGCGCACCGCCCCCCACAAATGGCTGGCCGGCGAAATGTCATGGCCATCCTCGTCCTCGGGCACCAGCAATTTGACGCCGATCCACAGCAGCAGCAGACCGCCGACGAACTTGAGCCAGGGAAGGTTCATCACCAGTGCGGCCAGCATGGTCAGCACCACGCGCAGACCAACGGCACCGGTTACCCCCCAGAAGATTCCCTTGCGTCGCTGCTCGGGCGGCAGGTTGCGGCAGGCAAGGGCAATCACGACGGCATTGTCCCCGGAGAGGACAATATCGATCATGATGATCTGCAATACAGCAACCCAGAATTCGGTCGCTAGAAAAGAGTCGGGCACTGCTACCTCGCCTGTCGGTGCGTTGCGAAAGGGCGGATTTTATCCCGAAAGCCTCCCTCGACAGCGTTCCCACGCCTATAATCGCTCGCATCCCGGATGCATTGAGACACGCCGTTCCTCATGACTACACGCCGCCTCACGCCACGCATGGCCAGCCCATCGCCTTTCCTTCCTGCCGCTGTCTGTCTTGCCTTTGCTTGCGGGCTGTTGTCGCCGGGACTGGCGGATGCGGCGAGCTGGGTTACCGTCGTTCCCGACAAGAAAAAAAAGGTAGACATCGACACCGCCAGCATCGAGCGCAGCGCCGATGGCAAGGTGCGCGCCTGGCATCGGGAAATCTATTCGCCGAAGCGGCTTCAGGAAGCCTGGGCATTCTCGTACAGCAGCCTGAAGCAGCAGACGGAATTTGACTGCAAGAAGCGCGAAGCAGCGGCACTGAGACGAATCTACTACTCGGAAAGCAGCAGTGAACTGAAAACCGAGGGGTTCGACAGCAAGGATGCCGTGCAAATCGTGCCTGACTCTGCAGTTGAAGCCGTTTTCAACTACGCGTGCCAGCCGCCGATGGCAGCCAAGCCGGTCGCGGCCGCGAAGCCGCCACCTCCGCCGCCGGAGCCTGTCGGCAAATCGGCCAAAGGTAAAAAAGGCAAGGAGGAACCACCTCCGCCGCCGCCACCTCCCCCCCCAAAGCCACCCACCCCCTGGGCCTACGAAGGAAAGATCGGCGCGACCCACTGGGGCAAGCTCGACGAGGACTATGCAGCCTGCGCGAACGGCAAACGGCAGTCGCCGATCGACATTCGCGGCGCCATTCGTGCCGACCTGCCGGCCCTGCGCATCGCCTATCAGCCGGTGCCGCTGGATATCCTCGACGACGGCCATGGCATCGTGGTCAATGCCGCCAAGGGGGGCACGATCACGGTCGAAGGTGAGGAATTCGCGCTGCAGTCCTTCCGCTTTCACCGGCCAGGCGAAGAGATGGTCGATGGCAAGCGCGCGGCGATGAGCGTGCGCTTCGAGCACCACGCGAAATCTGGACGCATCGCCATGCTCTCGGTGCCACTGCAGGAAGGCAAACAGGAACACAAGTTGGTGCGCACGCTATGGACTGCCCTGCCCCTGGAACAGGGCAAGGCCAACACGCCGGCGGGCGCCAAGATCGACCCGGGTCAATTGCTGCCGGCCAAGCGCGAATTCTTTACCTTCAGCGGCTCACTGACGACGCCTCCTTGTACCGAAGGCGTGCTGTGGCTGGTCATGAAGCAGCCGGTGCATTTGTCGCGGGAACAGATCGCCGACTTTTCACGCATCTACAAGAACAACGCGCGCCCCATTCAGCCCGGCAACGGGCGGGTGATCAAGGAATCGCGCTAGAAACCGCACGGTTGACAAAGAAAAAGGGCAGGCCTCGCGGCCTGCCCTTTTCGTTTCGTGCAGAGACGAATTACAGCAGGGCCTTCAGCAGCTTGGCCATTTCCGACGGGTTGCGCGTCACGGTGAAACCGCACTCTTCCATGATGGCGAGCTTGGCATCGG
>JAUPVD010000365.1 GCA_030917225.1 Pseudomonadota bacterium | reverse complement strand
CCCTCCGGCAGGCGCATGGCCAGCGAGCCGCCATCCAGCGATTCGAGCATGCGGCAGATGGCGCGCATCGAAGCATTGGCAGCGCGCGCCGCACCCGCACGCGGCATGGTCAGCGACGAGGCGGTCGGCGAATCAATGGTGGATTCGAGGGGGTTCATCGCGTGGTCTCCTCAAGCGGTGGAACAGGTTTGGAAAAGAAGGGCACACGCTTCAGCCACAGCCGCAAGGCCTGCCAATGGATGCGTGCAATGACACCGACGCTCTGCCACGGATAGGCCAGCAGCGCCCGCAGGAGCGTGCCGGTAGACAGTGGTGCGGCAACGCCGGAAACCGAGGTATGCAGAAGATCGCCAGCCTCGTCGGCATGTTCGATGCGTACGAGATTCCGGCTTCCGTTTTGGTTACCGTTGTTTTCACCGCTTTTTTCACCACTCTGCCCGGCATGAAAGCGGAAGCGGTAGAAGCCCCGGACGGCCATGAACGGCGAAACGTGAAACACCTTGCGCGCGAGCAGCGTCTGGCCGTCGCGGATATCCCCGCCGTCGGGCGACACCAGCAGGTAATTGTGATGCTCGCCGAAAGTGTTGTTGACCTCTGCAAGCACCGCCTTGAGGCCGCCATCGCGACCATGGCAATACCAGAAGCTGACCGGATTGAAGACGTAGCCGAGCACACGGGGAAAGGCCTGCAGCCAGATGTCGCCGTCGGCCTCGACGCCTTCCCGGTCAAGGAGCGCGCGAATCCATGGCAGGGGCGGCGACCCGTCGCGCGCACCATGATCGGAAAAGTGCAGCGAGAACAGATTGAATCGATTGATGGCGAAAAGCGCCTGTGAAACATGCTCAAGCGCCTGCAGGCGTATCCGGAAATAGAACACCGGGTAGCGGAAGGCATGCATTGCCGGCCGCAGCCGACGATGCATGACCTGCCCGAAGCAGACGCTGAAGTCGTTCATTACGCCCTCGCCAACGCCACATCAGTGGCAGATGCTGTGGCAGCCTTCTGCCACGGTGCAGCGCAGCCCAGCGCAGCTGCAACCTGCATGCCGGAACGCAAACCGTCTTCGTGGAAACCGTAGCCTCCCCAGGCGCCAGCAAACCAGACACGATCAAGGCCCTGGATATCGGTCAGCTGGTGTTGCGCATCGATCGCCGGCCCGTCGAAGATCGGGTGCGCATAGGAAAACTCGGCGATGACCTTGTCCGCTGCCGGTTCGATGCCCGGGTTCAGCGTCACCACGACCGGTGTCTTGAAAGGCAATGGCTGCAGACGGTTGATCAGGTAGGAAACGCAGACCGGCCGGCCGGCGCCATCGTCGCGTCCGGCACCATAATTCCAGGCAGACCACAGGTTCTGGTCACGCGGCAACAGTGCAGCATCGGTATGCAGGACCGCCCGGTTCGGCTGGTAGCGGATGGCCGAGAGCAGGCGGCGCTCTTCTTCGCTGGCGCAATCGCCCAGCAGTGACAGCGCCTGATCACTGTGACAGGCGAGCACGACCTGATCGAAGGCAGCGATCCTGTCGTCCTGCAAGGCAAGGACCACCCCGTTCTCGCAGCGCTCAATACGGCGAACCGGCTGTCCGCAGCGAACCCGCGACGGCCCGATCAGTTCGACCAGTTTCTTCACATACTCGCGGCCACCGCCCTTGACCGTGCGCCACAAGGGCCGGTCGAATACCTGCAGCAAGCCATGATTGCGACAGAAGCGGACAAAGGTGGCGAGCGGATAGTCGAGCATCTGCCCTGTCGGACAGGACCAGATCGCCGCCGCCATGGGCAGCAGATACCAGTCGGCGAAAACTTTCGAATAGCCATTGCTTTCGAGGTAATCCCGCAGGTTGACGTCATCGTCCGGGTGCGCATCGAGCCAGGCAACGCTCTCGCGGTTGAAGCGGAGGATGTCGCCGAGCATGCGCCAGAAAGCGGGACGCACGAGATTCCGCTTCTGACCGAACACGGTAGCCAGGCTCGACCCGGCCCACTCCAGATCCGGCGATTCGAGGCTGACGGCGAAGGACATCTCGGTTTCGACGCTATCGACATCGAGGTGCTCGAACATCGCCGTCAGGTTCGGGTAGGTCTTGCTGTTGAACACGAGAAAGCCGGTATCGACAGGGTGCGAGATTCCATCGACCGTCACATCGACGGTGTTGGTGTGGCCACCGGGCGTCGACCCGGCCTCGAAGACAACCACTTCGTACTTCTGCGACAGCAGCCAGGCGACTGACAGCCCGGAGATTCCGGCACCAATGACTGCGATTCTGCGGGTCGGGCTGCTCATTTCCATGATCGACCCCCTCAGTCGTTGCGACCGCTGATCTCGGCATAAGCCGAGTGGTTGTGGATGGATTCGAAGTTCTCGGACTTGACCGTCCACTCGGCGATGCACGGCTCGTTCATCAGGCGCAGGGCGATGTCGCGGACCAGATCCTCGACGAATTTCGGGTTGTCGTAGGCGTGCTCGGTCACCCACTTCTCATCCGGCCGCTTGAGCAGACCAAAGACCTCGCACGAAGCCTCTTCCTCGGCAATGCGCGCCAGCGCTTCAAGACTCATCTCGCTGCGCAGAAGTACGGACAGCGTGATGTGCGAGCGCTGGTTGTGGGCCCCGTAGGCCGAT
>JAUPVD010000364.1 GCA_030917225.1 Pseudomonadota bacterium | reverse complement strand
CCTCCTCCCAGCCCCGGAGGATGGCTCGGCACCTTGCCGGCAACCGCGCCCGGCATACCGGGGGGCACACTGGGCACGGCAGGGCCGCCCATTCCCGGCGGAGCGCTCGGCACCGGACCGGCACTGCCTCCGGGCATCCCGGCCGGCACATCGGCCGGCACCGCGCCCGGCGCAGCGGTTGCACCGCTACCCGGATCAAAATGCCCGGGCAGTTTCATTCCTTCCGGCAGGCGATCGGGCAGATCGACCATGCTCTTTTCGTCGATCAGCGAGCCGCCGGCCTTTTTCTGCTCTTCCCAGCCGAGGCGATAGTGCTTGCCCAACGAGCCTTTGGCCATGGCTACCGGGAAAATCTTGATCGACGCTTCCTCGGTGACACAGGCCTTTTCGCACTTGCCACAGCCCGTGCAATGCTCGGAATGTACCGTCGGCAGGAACATCGTATGCCGACCGGTACGTGGATTCGGGACCAATTCCAGGGTGATCGCCTTGTCGATGACCGGGCAGACGCGGTAACAGACATCGCAACGCAAACCCAGGAAATTCAGGCAGGTTTCCTGATCGACCAGCACGGCCAAACCCATCTTGGCCTTGTTGATGTCGGTCAGCCCGTGATCCAGTGCGCCAGTCGGGCAAGCCTTCACGCAGGGAATGTCATCGCACATCTCGCACGGGATCGCACGCGCCGTGAAGTACGGCGTCCCCGTTGCCACCGGATGTTCCGGCTTGGCCAGGCTCAGAGTGTCGTACGGACAATCGCGAACGCACATGCCGCAACGGATGCAGGCGCCAAGAAAGTCGCCTTCAGCCAATGCCCCGGGCGGACGCACGGCCATCGCCGGCAATGCCTTTGCCTGCTTGGCATACAGCCCCAGGCCGAGCCCGAGCATGCCGACACCGCACGCCATGCGCGCCGTGTCGAACAGGAACTGGCGGCGTGCAGGTGCAGACTTGCGCACGGCAGCCGGCTTGATATCGTCAGTGGTAGCCATCTCAGTCAGCCGGCAGGTGGGGGAGAGGTTGCCCTCACCCCACCTTCAGCCCGGCACTCCCTGATTGCCTTGTTTGTCGTAAAGGCCTGCCTCAGGCCTTCACCACCTTGCACGCACACTTCTTGAAGTCCGTCTCTTTCGAGAGCGGGCAAGTGGCGTCCAGGGTCAGCTTGTTGACCAGACGGTGCTCGTCGAAGAAAGGCACGAAGACGAGGCCGACCGGGGGCTTGTTGCGGCCCTTGGTCTCGACGCGTAGCTGGATCTCGCCGCGACGGGTGGCCACCTTGACCACGTCGTTACGGTTCAGACCGCGCTTCTTCGCATCTTCCGGGTTCATGAACACGACAGCATCCGGAACGGCTTTGTACAGCTCGGGCACGCGGCGGGTCATCGAGCCGGTATGCCAGTGCTCCAGCACACGGCCGGTACACAGCCACAGGTCATAGTCGTTGTCCGGCATTTCAGCGGCCGGCTGATAGGGCAGCGCGAACGCCACTGCCTTGCCATCAGGGAATCCGTAGAAGCGGACGCTCTCACCCTTAGGTACGTACGAATCGTAGCCTTCGCGGAAGCGCCACAGGGTTTCCTTGCCGTCGATGACCGGCCAGCGCAGACCGCGCGCCTTGTGATAGACGTCGAAGAAGGCTAGGTCGTGCGCCTTGCCACGACCAAAACTGGCATATTCCTCGAACAGGCCCTTCTGCACGTAAAAGCCGTAAGCCTTGGACTCGTCGTTCATGTAGTCCTTGATGGCGTGGGCGTTAACCGCCTTGACGTCATCGAGACCCCACTTGGTCGTGTCCTTGTTCGCGTAGAGCACGTCGAACAGCGTCTTGCCCTTGTACTCCGGCATCTTGTCGAGCAACTCGGCCGGCCACACTTCTTCCATTTTGAAGCGCTTCGAGAACTCCATGTACTGCCACAGATCGGACTTGGCCTCACCCGGCGCCTTGACCTGCTGACGCCACATCTGGCCGCGACGCTCGGCGTTACCGTACATGCCTTCCTTTTCCATCCACATCGCGGAGGGCAGGATCAGGTCGGCAGACATGGCGGAAACGGTCGGGTACACATCGGAGTGCACCACGAAGGCTTTCGGATTGCGCCACCCCGGATAGACTTCCTCGTTGACGTTCGGACCAGCCTGCATGTTGTTGGTGGTGGTCGACCAGAAGAAGCCGATCTTGCCGTCCTTGAGCATGCGCGATTGCAGCACGGCGTGGTAACCAACCCACTCCGGAATGGTGCCGGCCGGCAGCTTCCACAGCTTCTCCGACAGTTCGCGGTGCTTCGGATTCATGACCACCATGTCGGCCGGCAGGCGATGGGCAAAGGTGCCCACTTCGCGCGCGGTACCGCAGGCCGACGGCTGACCAGTCAGCGAGAACGGGCTGTTGCCCGGCTCGGAGATCTTGCCCACCAGCAGGTGGACGTTGTAGATCATGTTGTTCACCCAGGTGCCGCGCACGTGCTGGTTGAAACCCATGGTCCAGAACGAGGTGACTTTGGCCTTCGGATCCGCGTAGGCCTTGGCCAGCGCTTCCAGGCGGTCCTTCGGCACACCCGAGATTTCGTGCGTCTTGTCCAGCGTGTACTCCGAGACGAACTGGGCGAATTCCTCGAAGGTGATGTCGCTGGCCGCCATCGGGTTGCCCTTCGGCTTGCCATCTTCGCCCGGGTAGCCGTTGTTCATGGCCACTTTTTCCAGCGGATGGTTCGGACGCAGGCCGTAGCCGATGTCGGTGACACCCTTCTTGAACTTGACGTGCTTGGTGACGAAGTCCTTGTTCACCGCGTTGTTCTGGATGATGTAGTTGGCGATGTAGTTGAGGATCGCCAGATCGGAGTTCGGCTTGAAGATCAATTCGCTGTCAGCGAGTTCGCAGGAACGATGCGTGAAGGTCGACAGCACGTGAATCTTGACGTGCTTGGCCGTCAGGCGGCGATCGGTGATGCGCGACCACAGGATCGGATGCATCTCGGCCATGTTCGAACCCCACAGGGCAAACACGTCGGCGTGCTCGATGTCGTCGTAGCAGCCCATCGGCTCGTCGATGCCGAAGGTGCGCATGAAGCCGACCACAGCCGAGGCCATGCAGTGGCGGGCATTCGGATCAAGGTTGTTGGAGCGGAAGCCGGCCTTGAACAGCTTGGCGGCGGCATAGCCTTCCCACACCGTCCACTGGCCGGAGCCGAACATGCAGACGTTCTTCGGGCCACCTTCCTTGAGTGCAGCCTTGGTCTTCTCGGCCATGATGTCGAAGGCCTTGTCCCACGAGATCGGGGCGAAATCACCGTTCTTGTCGTATTGACCGTTCTTCATGCGCAGCAGCGGCTGCGTCAGGCGGTCCTTGCCGTACTGGATCTTCGAGAGGAAGTAGCCCTTGATGCAGTTCAGGCCACGGTTGACCGGCGCTTCCGGGTCACCCTGAGTCGCGACGATGCGGCCGTCCTTGGTGCCGACCAGCACGCCACAACCGGTACCGCAGTAGCGGCAGGCGCCCTTGTCCCAGCGCACGCCATCATCGCCCTTGGGGGCGGCGGCTTGCGCCAGACCTGGCACGGTAATGCCGGCGGTTGCTGCAGCAGCGGCTACCGCGTTGCTCTTGATGAAATCACGTCGCGTCAGTTTCATTTTCAGACCTCCTCGTCAGGATCAGATTCGACTTGGTGATAAACCATGGCCACCGAAAGAACCCCCGGCAGCACGGAAATCACCTCATAGGTTTTTACGGTGTCCTGCTCGGAAGGGGATTCGATCGTCACGATCATCCGCCCATCCTCTGCCACCGTATGCACTTCGACACCATCCAGCGCCTCAAGCGATTGCTTCACTTGCTGAGCCCCTTCGGGCCGGGCACCGACGATCACACTGGAAATATCCATGGACTACCAAGTTGTTTTTTGATCAGGCGACAAATCTATGCCCGCGATGAGATATTTCTTTTGATGCACATCAAGCATGGAAAAAATCCACATGCTTTTTAGGGTATTTTTGATCGAGCGCAAGAATTTACGGGCTGCGGGCCGGAAACCCGCGCCAAATGGGTCACTGCGTGATAAGTCTCAAAATGTTAGTAGCATTTTGTGAGGTGTTTTGCGCGATTTCGCCGAGAGTTTGCCGACGCAGGTCGGCAAGCGTCTGGGCAATGCGCGGAAGAAAAGCAGGTTCATTCCGGCCATGCCCGACGAAATCGGGCGGAATGTCCGGCGCATCCGTTTCAAGGACGATCGATTCCAGCGGCAATGTCGCCGCCAGCTCACGCAGCCGGCTAGCTCGTGGCCAGGTCATGGCGCCGCCAAACCCCAGCTTGAAACCCAGCGCAATGAACATTTCGGCCTGCTGGCGACTGCCGTTGAAGGCATGGGCAATGCCGCCGGGTACGCCAATGCGGCGCAACTCATGCAGAATCGGGTCGATGGCCCGGCGCACATGCAGCAGTACCGGCAGATTGAATTCCCGGGCTAATTTAAGCTGCTCGACAAAAAAATGCAGTTGTCGCGCAGGATCAAGATCCGCCACGAAGTAATCGAGGCCGATCTCGCCGACCGCGACCGGCCGCTCCCGCTGCAGCCAGTCGCGCAGTACGTCGATATCGGCATCCGCCGCCTGCGGCGTATACATCGGATGAATGCCGTAGGCCGGCAGGCAGCCGGGGTAACGTTGACCGCATTCCTTCACTGCCGGGAAATTGGCTACCTCGACGGCTGGCACCACGATCTTCGTGACGCCGGCGGCAAGGGCAGCCGACGCTACCGCATCCCGATCGACCGAGAACTCGGCAGCATCAAGATGGCAGTGGGTATCAATCCACATGGAAGCGGGCACGACGCTTCTCGAAAAAGGCGTCCAGCCCCTCGGCAAAATCATCATTGACCCCACAGGAAGCGAAAGCCCGCTGTTCGGCGTGCAGTTGCTCGGTCAGGGTGTTGTTGAACGACACATTGATCAGTCGCTTGGTGCTGGCCAGCGCTTCGGCGGGACCGGCAGCCAGTCGAAGCGCCAACGCCTCGGCTTGCGGCAACAACTCGGCAACCGGCACGACGCGATTGACCATGCCCCACACCAATGCCTGTTGCGCGTCGAATCGGTCGCCGAGCAGGGCAATTTCCATTGCCCGCTTCACGCCCACCGTACGTGGCAGCGACCAAGTGGCGCCACCGTCGGGCGACAGCGCGATATTGCTGTAAGCCAGCGTGAAATAGGCGTCGTCGGCTGCCAGCGCCAAATCTGCAGCCAGCATCAGCGACAGGCCGAAACCGGCCACCGCGCCGCGCACGGCCGCCACTACGGGTTTGCCACAGCGCCGCAACTGCAGCGTCGTCTGGTGCACATCGCCGATAGTGCGCTCAAACAGCGGCTGCCGTTCCTGCGGTGGCAATGCCAGTTGCTCGCGAAACCACTTGAGGTCGCCGCCGGCCATGAAATGTTCGCCGGCACCGCTGATCAGAATCGCCCGCACCAGCGGATCAACTTCGGCTCGGGCAGTCGTCAGGCGCAGCGCCTCGATCATGTCGAGGTTGAGGGCATTCAGCGATTTCGGACGGTTGAGGGCGAGATGGGCAACGTGGTCGCGAACCTCGTAGGTAACGGTGGTCATGCAGTCTCCGGAAAATTGATGAAACGGTTTTTATTGGAAAGGGAAATCGGGTTCGGGTTTTCGGCCGGAGACGAGGTCAGCCAGGGCCGCACCGGAGCCACAGGCCATGGTCCAGCCCAGGGTGCCGTGACCGGTGTTGACCCACAGCTTACCCAGACGTGTTCGCCCGATCCATGGCACGTTTGACGGCGTTGCCGGCCGCAGGCCACACCAGAACTCCGGCGGGCCAGCAGGACGCAATTCGGGGAAGAGCAGGCTGGCGCGACGCATCAGGGCCGCGCAACGCACCGAGTTGAGATCGGTGTTGTAGCCGTTGAACTCGGCGGTGCCGGCAATGCGCAGGCGCTCACCGAGGCGCGAAAAGACGATCTTGTAACCGTCGTCGGTCAGGCTGACGCTGGGCGCAATGCTATCCGCCGACAAGGGCAGTGTCGCCGAATAGCCCTTGGCCGGATACACCGGCAGGCGAATGCCGAGCGGTGCCAGCAGCGATGCTGACCAGCTGCCGCAGGCGACAACATAAGCATCGGCCTGCAGGCGCTCCCCATCAACCACCACTCCGCTGACTTCGCCACCTGCTGCATCGATGCGCTGGATGCTGGCGCCCAGGCGAAACGCCACTCCGCTGGCGGCAGCCAGTGTCGCCAGCTCGCGCGTGAATTTGTGGGCATCGCCCGACTCATCGGCAGCGGTATAGTCGCCGCCGACCAGGTGGTTTCGCGCCGCTGCCAGAGCCGGCTCGATGCGCACGCATTCGTCGGCGTCGACCACATTGCGTTCGCAGCCGAATTCGCGCATCAGCGCCGCAGCACCCGTGGCTGCCTCGAAATCGCGTTGGTCGGTATAAAAATGCAGGATGCCGCGCTGCAGCTGATCGTAGGCAATGCCGGTTTCCTGGCGCAACAAACCGAGCTGCTGCCGACTGTAGAGCGCCATGGCGACGATGTCGTGGATGTTGCGGCGGGTACGTGCCGGCGAGCACTCGGCAAGGAAGCTCAGCCCCCAGCGGAACAGTGCGGCGTCGAAGCGCAGCCGGAAGAGCAGCGGCGCATCCTCACGCCCCAGCCATTTGATCACCTTGGGCAGCACGTGCGGGTTTGCCCAGGGCTCTGCGTGCGAGACGGAGATCTGCCCGCCATTGGCAAAACTGGTTTCGAGACCGGCGCCCGGCTGACGGTCTACAACCGTCACTTCATGTCCGGCTCGATTGAGATACCACGCACTGGCGACTCCCACCACGCCGGCGCCAAGAACAAGAACCCGCAAACCGCTACTCCCCACGCACCCGCGTGATTCGAACAACTTCCGGAATAAGGCGCAGGCTACGCATGACCCGGGCCAGGTGACTGCGGTTGCTGACCTGCAGCGTGAACTGCAGCGTCGTGTAGAGGCCTGGCGTTTTCTCTTCCATGCTCACGTTTTCGATGTTCGAGCCAGCATCGGCAATCGATGCCGCCATTGCCGCCAGAACGCCTCGCGCATTCTTGGCCGTGACACGAACACGCGCCTCGAAGAGCTTTCCTTCAGCCGGCTGCCATTCGACATCGATCCACTTCTTCGGCTCGCTGCTGCGCGATTTGCGGATACTCGGGCAATCGTGGGTATGGACCACCAGGCCCTGCCCCTTGCGAATGGAGCCAATGATCGGATCGCCGGGAAGGGGCATGCAGCAGGGAGCCAGCTGGATAGCCATGCCTTCCGTGCCGCGAATGACGACGGTGGACAATCGCGGCAGCTCATCGATAGCGCCACCGCCTTCCGTGGCCAGCAGGCGGCGCGCCACTACTGCTGCGATGCGCTTGCCGAGACCGATGTCGGTATAGATTTCCTTCATTGACCGGTTTCCGGAATCACGCACCAGCCCTTCCCAGCTTGCCGTCGGCACCTCCGCCACGCCAATGCCGAGATGCTCCAGTTCCTGATTAAGCAGGTTCTCGCCAAGCTGCGCCGACTCCTCGTGCTGCATCTGCTTGAGAAAGTGACGGATCTTGCTGCGCGCTCGGCCGGTACGGACATAGGCCAGCCACGCCGGATTGGGATTGGCGTGGGCTGCCGTAATGATTTCCACCTGGTCGCCGTTTTTGAGTTCGGTACGCAGCGGCATCAATTCCTGGTTGATGCGTGCCGCGACACAGCGGTTGCCGATGTCGGTGTGCACCATGTAGGCAAAATCGACTGCCGTCGCGCCGCGCGGCAATTCCATGATCTGCCCCTTGGGCGTGAATATGTAGACCTCGTCCGGGAACAGGTCGATCTTGACGTGTTCCAGGAACTCGGCCGAATCACGCGTGCCACTCTGCAGTTCGAGCAGCGACTGCAGCCACTTGGCGGTCTTCATCTGAAGATCCGCACCGCTCTGCTCGGCATCCTTGTAAATCCAGTGCGAAGCCACCCCTTCCTGGGCGACGTGGTGCATTTCCTCGGTGCGGATCTGCACCTCGATCGGCGTGCCGTAGGGGCCGATCAGCGTTGTATGCAGCGACTGGTAGCCATTCACTTTCGGAATGGCGATGTAATCCTTGAATTTTCCCGGCACCGGCTTGTACAGCGAATGCAGTGCGCCCAGCGCCAGGTAGCAGGTCGGAATGTCGCGAACGACAACGCGAAAACCGTAGATATCGAGCACCTGCGAGAAAGACAGACGCTTCTCCTCCATCTTGCGATAGATCGAATAGAGGCTTTTCTCTCGACCAAAAACCTTGGCGGCAACCCCGGAACTGGTCATCTTGACATTGACGTTGTCCTGGATGCGCGTCAGCAGCTCGCGCCGGTTGCCATGTGCCGCCTTGAGCGCCCGACCGATGACGCGGGCACGCAGCGGATGAATCAACTGGAACGAAAGATCCTGAAGCTCGCGGAAGATCTTGTTCAAGCCGAGGCGATTGGCGATCGGCGCATAAATTTCGAGGGTTTCGGTGGCGATGCGGCGACGTTTGTCGGCGCGCACGGCCGACATCGTCTGCAGGTTGTGCAGCCGATCCGCCAGCTTGATCAGCACCACGCGCAGGTCGCGCGCCATGGCCATCAGCATCTTGCGGAAGTTCTCGGCCTGCGCCTCCTGATGCGACTGGAATTCGATCTTGTCGAGCTTGGAGAGGCCGTCGACCAGTTCCGCCACCTGCTTGCCGAAGCGGCGGGAAATTTCGGCCTTGGTCACCGCCGTGTCTTCCATCACGTCGTGCAGCAGCGCAGCAATCACTGCCTGCGCGTCCATGCGCCATTCGGCCAGCGCACCGGCAACGGCGAGAGGATGCGTGATGTAGGGCTCGCCCGAGTAGCGCTTCTGGCCGCTGTGAGCGGCTTCGGCAAAGGCGTACGCGTCGCGTACGAGGGCTACTTCATCAAGCTGGAGATAACTGAGGCTGTCGATGAAGACCCGGAATGCGGGGTCTTCAGTGGAAGAAAAAACAGATGCGGGGGCGGAGGCAGTATCGGCGTCCATCAGAACACACCTTGCCTTCCGCCCTGAGCGCTATCGCTACGGTCAGGCCTGACCGCGGTTGAGGACTTCCACGCCGTACTTGCCCAAGGCCATTTCGCGCAATGCGATAACGGTGGGCTTATCCTTGTCGGCCTCGACCAGCGGCGAGGCGCCGTTGGCCAGCTGACGGGCGCGGTAGGTTGCTGCCAGAGTCATCTGGAAGCGGTTGGGGATACGTTTCAGACAGTCGTCTACGGTAACTCGAGCCATGGTGATACCTATCAGTTCAAAGATGCAAAAATTTCGGGATGGCGGTCGCGCTGCGCTTCCTGATGAAGCCGCGAGGAACGAACCACCGAGAGCAGGTCGCCAAGCGCCCGCTGCAATTCATCGTTGATAATAACATACTCAAATTCAGACACATGGCGCATTTCCTCATGGGCAGCAGCCAACCGACGGGCAATGACCTCGGCGCTGTCAGTGCCGCGACCGACGAGGCGACGCTCCAGCTCGGCCATCGACGGCGGCATGATGAAAACGCCGATCGCCGCAGGAAACAGCTTCCTTACCTGCTGCGCGCCCTGCCAGTCGATTTCGAGCAATACATCGCGACCCGCGGCCATCTCCGATTCGATCCACAGCCGTGAGGTGCCATAGCAATTGCCATGCACCTCGGCCCACTCCAGAAACTCACCGCGATCGACCATGCTGCGGAAGGTCCCGGCATCGGTGAAGTGGTATTCACGGCCATCGGTTTCCCCGGCCCGAGGTGCACGCGTCGTATAGGAAATGGACAGGCGAATGCCGGAATCGTTCTCCAGCAGCATGCGCACCAGCGTGGTCTTGCCGGCCCCCGAGGGGGCGGTAACGATGTAAAGATGTCCGGACATTCAGATTCTCCTTACTCGAGGTTCTGCACCTGCTCGCGCATCTGCTCGATGAGCAGCTTCAAGTCCATGGCGGTCTGCGAAACCTCCGAAACCACCGATTTGGAGCCGAGCGTATTGGCCTCGCGATTGAGCTCCTGCATCAGGAAATCCAGCCGCTTGCCAACCGCACCGCCCTGCTTCAGCACCCGCTCGACCTCGTCGAGATGGGTCACCAGCCGAGCGAGTTCCTCGGCTACGTCGATGCGCGCGGCGAACACCACCACTTCCTGGCGGATGCGCTCGTCGTCGGCACTGCCGAGAGCATCGACCAGACGCTGCTTCAGTTTGTCCTGAAACGCCACCTGGGCCGCCGGGATGTGCGGCGCCACCTGTTCGACGAGCGTGCGCATGCGGGCCACGCGCTCCAGGATGATCGCCTTCAGCTTGTCGCCCTCGCGCGCCCGGCTTGCACTGAAGTCGTCCAGCGCCTCGCGGGCCACGGCCAGCGTGGCTGCCACCATGGCATCCTGATCGATGCCTTCATCGCCGAAGATGCCCGGCCAGCGCAGCACTTCCCCCACTGCCAAGCCGCGCGCGTCATGCAGAGAGACGCGCACCTGACGCTCCAACTCCGCCAGCTGCGTCAGGAGATCTTCGTTGAGCACCAATTGCTGCGCGCCGCGCGCCGCCGCCATGAAGTAGACGCGACACTCGACCTTGCCTCGACCGACACGGCCGGCAATGGCTTCGCGCAACGCCGGCTCGGCCATGCGCAATTCTTCGCAGACCCGGAAGTGAATGTCGAGAAAACGCGAATTGACACTCTTGAGCTCGAAGCTCAGGGAACCGTTGGCAACATCACGCGTTTTGGCCGCGTAGCCGGTCATGCTCTGGATCATG
>JAUPVD010000363.1 GCA_030917225.1 Pseudomonadota bacterium | reverse complement strand
TGCTCAGCTACGCCGACCGGATGGCGGTGCAGATCGTGCGCCCGGCCACCGTCTGCGGCTACTCGCCGCGCATGCGTCTCGACGTTTCGGTCAACATGCTGACCATGCAGGCACTGACGCGGCAGCTGATCACCGTTTTCGGCGGCGCCCAGACGCGGCCGAATATCCACATCGACGACATCACCGACCTCTACCTGTTCCTGCTCGACCACCCTGAGCACCGCGGTATCTACAACGCCGGTTTCGAGAACCTGTCCATCCTCGAAATCGCGCAGCAGGTGACGGCGCAGGCCCCCGCCGAAATCCGCGTCACCGAGTCGTCGGACCCGCGCTCCTACCGCGTCAATTCCGACAAGCTCCTGGCCACCGGCTTTTGTCCGAAGAAATCGGTGGCCGACGCGATCCGCGAACTGGTGGCGCTTTATCGCGATGGCGCCCTGACCGACCAGCCGATCCACCACAACCTGGCCTGGATGCAGCGTACCGTCTGCACGCCGGCAACGGCCTGAAGCAAACGCCCATGAAGTCGATCCGCAAGCTCACGCTGGCCATCCCGAACCGCGACGATTACTACCTCAATATCGCGCTCGGCATGATGAAGGCCTTCGCCCAGCGCGGCGTCGAGTGCCTGATCGCCGACGACGCCTCCGATCCCGAAAGCTTCCGCCGCCATCTCGGTGAAAACCGGCCGGATGCCATCTTCGAGATCAACCGCACACGCAACCAGTCGGGCGACCTGATTCCCCGCGATATCCCGCACATCGCCTGGCTGCAGGACATGCGCTGCCACGGCCGGCTGCACTGCGCCGACCGCCAGTTCGGCGGCAGCGAGATCGTCTACACGCTGCTGCACCCGGAGAACTTCGGCCTCGACCCGGCCGCCCACCCGCAAGCGAAATGGGGCGTGCTGCACACCGGCGTCGACCCGGACATCTTCCACCCCGACGCCAGCGCCCGCCCCAGCCGCCAGTTTGCCCTCTGCAGCTACCTGCCGCTGCTCATCCCCGGCGGCTTCGAGGACCACGTCCCCTTCGTCGCCGCCAACGGCAAGACGCTGACCCTGGGCGAAATGCGTAGCTGTCTGCTGGTCGAGCATCAGGCGGGGATCGGCAAGCTGAACCTGCCCGATGTGCATCGCCTGATCCTCGACAAGATCAACACCAGCTTCGGCAGCGGCCTGTCACTGGCCCAGTTCCACGAGCTGTTCGGCCAGCCCGAAAGTTTCGGCGGCTGGCCCTTCCTGCTCTACCTCGACACCGAGTTGCCGCGCATACCGGAACGCACCCGCCTGATCGATGCCGCCATCCGCCTCGGCGACCTGGAAATCTACGGCCCGCCAAGCTGGCTCGGCTGGCCGAACTACCGCCCCTACTACCGCCGCATGCTGGCCTGGCGCAGCGAACTGGCCGACATCTACCGGACGACGCGGATCAACCTGCACAACGGCGCTTTCGGCATGCATTCACGCGTCCTCGAATGCATGGCCAGCGGCGGCGCCATCGCCGTCAATGCCACCGATTTCGACGACCGGGGCCAGGACATCGGCGCAAATTTCGAGGAAGGCGTGCACTATATCCGGTACGATTTCGACAATGTCGACGCGGTGCTGGCCGCCCATGCTGCCGACCCGCAGCGACTTGCCGCCATCGGCCGCGCGGCGGCGCAGGCGGTGACGGCCCGGCATCTGTGGTGCCACCGCATCGACACCATTCTGGCCGACATTGCCGCGCTGTAACGGGAAACACTGGACAAGCCCATGAAACCGATCCGTATCCTGCTCACCGTCATGCCCTACGAAGGCGAGGTACAGGATCGCGTGACCGCTCGTTTCTACAAGAACAAGGCGGTGAAGTACATGCCGTTGGGGCTCCTCAGTCTTGCCGCCAGCATCCCGTCGCACCACGAAGTGGCCGTGCTCGACGCCGCCAGCCGGGGCCTGTCGCTGGACGAAACAATTGCCGAGATCGAGGCCTTCGCCCCCGACGTGCTCGGCCTGTCGGTGGTCACTTACCGCGCCTGGGCGATGACCGAGATCCTCCGCCGTACCTCGGCGCCGATCAAGGTCGTCGGCGGCCCGCATGCCACCCGCAACCATGCCGTCATCCGCCGCCAGGGCGCGCATGCGGTGTTCGTCGATGACGCCGAACTGACTTTCCCCGCCTGGCTGGAGCAGGGTTGCCCGGCCGGCGTGTTTTTCGGCGGCCAGGTCGATCTCGACCGCATCGCGCTGCCGGCGCGCCACCTGCTCGACCTTGACGACTACCGCATCGAACGGAATCCCGACATGCTCTTCGATGTTGGGTCGCTGCGCCTGCCCATGTTCAGCTCCAAGGGCTGCCCCTACGCCTGCATCTACTGCGACGTGCAGCAGAAGCAGTTCAACTTCAAGTCGGCCCGGCGCTGCGTCGAGGAGTTCCAGAACCTGATCGCCATGGGCACCACCTCGGTCCATGTCCTCGACGACGCCTTCAACGTTAACCGGCAGCGCGTCTCCGAGCTGGCCAGCGCCCTGATCGAGGCTGAAATCACCGTGGACTGGAGTGCCCGCGGCACCGTCGAGGTGCGCGAATCGGTCATTGCCGACCTCGCCCGCGCCGGCTGCAAGCGCCTGCACATCGGCATCGAGAGCCTCGACGACAACGTCCTCGCTTATTTCAAGAAAGCCAGCCGCTACAAGCATATCGAAGCCTTCTGCCGGCTCTGCGAGAAATACGGCATTGACATCCTTGGCTACTTCATCGTCGGCGCGCCGGGGGAAACCGA
>JAUPVD010000362.1 GCA_030917225.1 Pseudomonadota bacterium | reverse complement strand
GTGCTTCAAGGCCTTCCTTCACAACAACTGGTTCGGGCTGGCGGTGTTCGCCGGCCTGGCCATCGATTTTCTGGTGCATCAACCATGAGTTTTTCGCTTCTTCGACCGATTGCTGCGGCGCTCACCTTCCTCTGCCTGCTACCGGCGCAAGCCGACGAGACTGTACGCATCAAGGTGGAAATGCCGCCGGCCGCAGCCAGCGCCTTGCGTGAGGAAATGCTGATGAAGCTGCAGGCGATTTATCAGGTGGAAGCCGCGCTGGCGGCAGGCAAGCCGGCCGACGCCGTCGAGTTCGTTGAACGCCATCTCGGCATGGGCGCCATGGGCCAGCACGCCACGCTGCCGCTGGAGGCCCGGCCTGGACGCTACCTGCCGGAGACGATGCACGCCATCGGCCGCCAGTCGCACCGCCACGGTTCCGAACTGTCGGCAGCCCTGAAGGCCGATGATCGGCCGCGTATCGACGCTGCGTTGCGCGACGTTACCGCAACCTGCATTGCCTGCCATTCCTCCTACAGGCTTCACTGATCCTGAGTTTTTCTGGTGGCACCGTCAGGGGTTTTCAGGTCCGGTGAGTGGCAAGGTCACGCGGAACTGGCTGCCACTGCCGGGGACGCTGCGAACGTCAATATTCCCGTCGTGATCGGCGACGATGCCGAAGCTCGTGGCCAGCCCCATACCGGTCCCATGGCCGGGTGGGCGTGTCGTGAAGAACGGTTCGAAAATATGGGATAGATGTTCGGGGGCAATGCCACAGCCGGTATCGCTGACTTCGAACCAGAGCGTATCCGGGGTGGTTTGCCCCGAGGATACGGTGATGGTTCCGCCGCCATCTGCTAGTGCCAGAACTGCGTTGCTCAGCAGGGCCAACGTTACCTGGTTGATCTGCGCCGGCCGACAGCGCACCGCCGGCAGTGCCGCATAATGGCGTTCGATGCGGATGCTGGCTGGCAGGCTGCTGCCGATCAGGTTGATGGCGCGCTCAAGGCAGGTGTGGATGTCGGCTTCGCTCCACTCATCCTGGCCTTCGCACGCGAATTCGCGCAGGTCGGCGACGATCTTTCGCACCCGGTCCAGTCCGGTGCGGCTTTCCTGCAGCAGCGGTGCTGCGTCTTCCCTCACGAAATCGACATCGGCGTTGTCGAGCGCCTGCCGCAGTGTCGCGATGGCTTCAGGGCTGGGAGTTGCCGCAACCGTTGCCGCACGCTCGGCCACTGCCAGCAGTTTGTCCAGGTAACTGCCCAGCGTTTCCAGATTGGAGCGGACAAAACCGATCGGGTTGTTGATCTCGTGCGCCATTCCGGCGGCCAGCTGGCCGATCGATGCCAACCGCTCCGATTGCTGCAGGTGGGCGGCCATCTGCTTGCTGGCGCTGATTTCCGAGGCGATGCCGAAGTAACCGAGAAAGTTGCCGTCCGGATCGAAGCGCGGTTTGCCGCTGACACGAAACCAGACGATCTTGCCGTCCGCCCGACGGCTCGGATACTCCAGATTGCGGAACGGCAGGTGAGCTTCCAGCATTGATCGGTGTGCATCCCAATCGACCGCGCTCAAGCGTTCCTTGCCCAGCCCCTGCCAGCGGGTCTTGCCGAGGCCGTTGGCGCTTGGAACGCCGGTGACCTCTTCAAACTCCCGGGAGAAATAGGTGAAACGGAGCTGGTCATCCTGTTCCCAGTACCAGTCGGAGGACATCTCGGCGTAATCGCGGTAGCGTTGTGCGTCTTCGGCGAGGAGTCGCAACTGCTCGTTGGGCGGGGGGTTATCCATGCGGGGCTCCTTGATTGCCGCGAATGTCGGAATGTCTCGATCCGGCTGTCTTTTCTAGGATAATCACCGCACGTCTTCAATGCAAAAAATCCGACCATGCGCTACCTTGATCTCCGCGATTTCATCTCCCAGCTCGAACGCCTCGGCGAACTCAAGCGCGTCAGCGTCGAGGTCGATCCGAAACTGGAGATGACCGAAATCTGCGACCGCGTGCTGCGCGCCGGCGGCCCGGCGATCCTGTTCGAGAGGGTCAAGGGCCACGACATGCCGGTGCTCGGCAACCTGTTCGGCACGCCGCGCCGCGTGGCACTGGGCATGGGGCAGGATAGCCTGGAAGCGCTGCGCGAAGTGGGTAAGACGCTGGCCTACCTGAAAGAACCGGAGCCGCCCAAGGGCCTCAAGGACGCCTGGGACAAGCTGCCGCTGCTGAAGCAGGTGTTGTCGATGGCACCGAAGGTGTTGTCCTCTGCGCCGTGTCAGGAAATCGTGTGGGAAGGCAAGGACGTCGATCTGTCGCGTCTGCCGATCCAGCATTGCTGGCCGGGCGACGTGGCGCCGCTGGTGACCTGGGGGTTGACCATCACGCGTGGTCCGAACAAGAGTCGGCAGAATCTTGGCATCTACCGCCAGCAGTTGCTCGACCCAAACAAGCTGATCATGCGCTGGCTGGCGCACCGCGGTGGTGCCCTCGATTTCCGCGACCACTGCCAGAAGTTTCCCGGTCAGCCCTATCCGGTCGCGGTGGCGCTCGGCGCCGATCCGGCGACCATCCTTGGCGCGGTGACGCCTGTGCCGGACACGCTGTCCGAGTACCAGTTCGCCGGCCTGCTGCGCGGTTCGCGCACTGAACTTGTCAAATGCATCGGTTCCGATCTGCAGGTGCCGGCTTCGGCCGAGATCGTCCTTGAGGGGGTGATCCACCCGGGTGAGACGGCGATGGAAGGCCCCTACGGCGACCACACCGGCTACTACAACGAACAGTCCGAGTTCCCGGTATTCACCGTCGAACGCATTACCATGCGCCGCGACCCGATCTACCACAGCACCTACACCGGAAAGCCGCCGGACGAACCGGCAATGCTCGGCGTCGCGCTGAACGAAGTGTTCGTGCCGATCCTGCAGAAGCAGTACCCGGAAATCGTCGATTTCTACCTGCCGCCGGAAGGCTGCTCGTATCGCCTGGCCGTGGTCAGCATCAAGAAGCAGTACCCCGGCCACGCCAAGCGCGTGATGTTCGGCATCTGGTCTTTCCTGCGCCAGTTCATGTACACCAAGTTCATCATTGTTGTGGACGACGACATCGACGTGCGCGACTGGAAGGAAGTGATCTGGGCCATGACTACCCGCGTCGATGCGGCGCGCGATACGCTGATCGCCGAGAACACGCCGATCGACTACCTCGACTTCGC
>JAUPVD010000361.1 GCA_030917225.1 Pseudomonadota bacterium | reverse complement strand
GGCCACCGCGATCAGCGGCAACCCGTGCACGGCAAGCGCATCGGCAGCATCCGCCGCGACGACGGCGCCGACAGCACCCGCTGCCTTCACTTGGGCGATGAATTCGTGGCCATCGAAGCGTTCGCCTCGCAGCGCAACGAACAGATCGCCGGCCGCAATGCTGCGGCTATCAGTCGAGACGGCCGAGAAGCTTGCATCGGCGCCGGAAAGGCCGGCTTTCAGCATGGTCGCGGCTTCAGCCAGGGTCATCATGCTCATGCTGCCTCCTTTCGCGCCGCCAGCGCCGCTTCCGCTTCGCGCAGGTCGGAGAAGGAATGGAAGGCGCCGGCCACTTCCTGGTAGGCCTCATGCCCCTTGCCGGCAATCAGCACCACGTCTTCCGGCCTGGCCGCTGCGACAGCCATGGCGATCGCAGCCTTGCGGTCTGGCACCACTTCGGCGCCCGTCGCACCGGCGCGGATTTCTTCAATGATGGCCAGTGGCGATTCACTGCGCGGGTTGTCGCTGGTCAGTACCACGCGATCGGCGCCACGCGCGGCCACTTCACCCATTTGCGGACGCTTGCCGTGGTCCCGGTCGCCGCCACAGCCGAAGACGCAGACGAGGCGACCACTGCGCGCAGCGGCCTGCTCACGCAGCGCGGCCAGCGCATTGTCGAGCGCATCGGGCGAATGGGCGTAGTCGATGAACACCAGCGGCTGGCCAACACCGCCGAGGCGCTGCATTCTGCCCGGTGGCGCATCCAGGGCCGACAAGCGGCTCGCCAGTTGCTCGAATGGCAGCCCGGCGGCGAGCAGGACACCGGCCACGGCAAGCAGATTGGCTACGTTGTAGCGACCGACGAGACGGCTGGAAATATCGACCGCACCCTGCGGCGCTGTCAGCGTGAAAGCCAACCCATCGGCAGCATGATGAATGTTGCTGGCGCCGAGCATCAGATCGACGCAAGCCGTTGCCTTGTCCAGCGTGTAGCCGACTTTCAGGCGGGCAGTGGTCACGCCGGCCAGATGGCGACCGAACTCGTCGTCGAGATTGAGCACGGCGGCGCGCAGCCCCGGCCAGACAAAGAGCTTCTCTTTGGCAGCGGCATAGGCGTCCATGCTGCCGTGGTAGTCGAGGTGATCGCGCGTCAGGTTGGTGAAGGCGGCGATATCGACGCGGGCGCCGTTCATCCGCCCTTCCTCGATACCGATGGAGCTGGCTTCCAGCGCACAAGCGGCGGCACCATCGGCGACAAAAGCAGTCAGGCAGCGGGCCAGCGTCGTCGCCTGCGGCGTGGTAAAGCCAGTGTCTTGCAAGACCTCCGGAAAGCCGGCGCCGAGCGTGCCGATGATTGCGCAGCGACGCGGATACGTCCTGGCTATCCATTGACTGCAGGAAGTCTTGCCGTTGGTGCCGGTTACGGCGATCAACGACAGCCGTTCGCTCGGCTCGCCAAGCACGGCGTGGGCGATGTTGCCGGCCAGCGCGCGCAGGTTGGTGACGGCGATATTCGGCACTGTCAGTGTCGCCCAATCAACGCCATCCGCCCCGGCAGATTCCCAGACCACGGCTGCCGCGCCGCGCGCAATAGCATCCGCGATGTAACGACGGCCATCGGCAGCGCTACCGGGAAAGGCCAGGAACAGGTCGCCGGGGGCGACCAGTCGCGAATCGTCGGTGACGTTCAAGGGCTCGACACCAAGCGTGGCGAGCTGGCGAAGAACTTCCGCTGCGGCACTCACAGCTTTTCCTTTGGCGGCTGCTGCGGCGCGCTGACCACTGTCATCTGCGCATCCGGCGCGATGCCCAGGGTACGCAGGGCACCGCCGGTAATGGCCGAAAAGACCGGCGCGGCAACGTCGCCGCCGTAGTGCTTGCCCGCCGACGGTTCGTCGATCATCACCGCCACGATCAGGCGCGGATCGGAAACCGGCGCAAAGCCGACGAACGATGAAACGTATTTGTTGGCGTAGAGACCACCTTCGAGCTTGTGCGCAGTACCGGTCTTGCCGGCAACCCGATAACCCGGAACCTGTGCCTTCGGCGCCGTGCCGCCGGGCCCGGCAGCCATTTCCAGCATCGCCCGGACTTCGCGTGCGGTCTGCGCCGAAAATACCGGCACGCCGGTGACCGGCCCTTGCTCGACACGCGTCAGTGACATCGGCATCAGTTCACCATCGCCGGCGAATACCGAATAGGCACGGGCCAGTTGCATCAGCGAGACGGAAATGCCGTGGCCGTAGGACATCGTCGCCTGCTCGATCGGCCGCCAGGTCTTCCACGCGCGCAGGCGACCCGACACTTCGCCGGGGAAGCCAAGGCGCGACGTCTGGCCGAAACCGACAGCGTCGAACATTTCCCACATTTCCTGCGGTGCGAAGGTGGCAGCCATCTTGGCGGCGCCGACGTTGGAGGATTTCTGGATCACCTGCGCCACGGTCAGCGCGCCATGCGGGTGCGCATCGGAGATGGTGGCGTTGCCAATGGTCAGTTTCCCTGGCGCGCAGTTGATGATCGAATCGAAGCGGAACTTGCCTTTTTCCAGCGCCAGCGCAGCGGTAAACGGCTTCAGGGTCGAGCCCGGCTCGAAGGTGTCGGTCACCGCCCGGTTGCGCAGCTGGCCACCCGAAAGATGGTCGCGATTGTTCGGGTTGTAGGTCGGCCAGTTGGCCAGCGCCAGAATCTCGCCGGTCTTGGCATCGATGACCACCGCACCACCGGCCTTGGCCTTATTGTCGGCCACCGACTGCTTGAGCATGCTGTAGGCGAGATACTGGATCTTCGAGTCGAGCGCCAGACGGATGTCCTTGCCGTCCTGCGGCGGCTTGATCGAGCCGACATCCTCGACGATCTGGCCACGGCGGTCGCGGATCACGCTGCGACTGCCGGCATGACCGATGAGGCTCTTTTCGAACGCCAGCTCGACGCCCTCCAGCCCCTTGTCGTCCACCCCGGTAAAACCGACGATGTGTGCGGTCATGTCACCGGTCGGGTAGTAACGACGATATTCCTTGTTCTGGTAGATACCGGGCAGTTTCAGTGCGGCGATGCGGTCGGCTACTTCCGGCGACACCTGCCGCTGCAGATAGACGAAACCCTTGTCGCTAGCCAGCTTGCGCGCCAGATCCTTCGGCTCGGCATCGAGCGCCTTGGCCAGCTGCTGTGATTGCTGCGCTGTCAGCCGCGCATCGGCAGGGATGGCCCAGATCGACTTCATCGGCGTCGAAATGGCCAACACATCGCCGTTGCGGTCGGTGACCTTGCCGCGCGAGGCGGAGATTTCCAGATCGCGGCGATAGCGCGACTCACCTTTTTCCTGAAGGAAATCGGTATTGACGATCTGCAGGTAGACCGAACGGCCGACGAGCACCCCCAGACTACCGAGAAGCAGCAGCGCCACCATGCGCGAGCGCCAGGCCGGCAGTGCCAGCTTGAGCACCGGGCTCTCGGCAAACTTGTGGGCCCGCCCGCTCTTGCCGCGCATCATTGCGCCCCCTCCACCGGCTTTGCCACCAGCAGACGAGCGGTTTCCGGCGCGCGCATCTTGAGCCGCTCCTTGGCGATCTTCTCGATCCGCGGATGCGTCGCCCAGGTAGACAGCTCCAGTTGCAACTGGCCGAACTCCACGTCGAGTTGTTTGGCGCGCTCCTGCTCAGCCTCCAGCTCCTGGAAAAGCTTGCGCGCCTTGTGCTGCGAGGTGACGACGCCAAGCGCGCAGAAGACGACAAAGAAGAGGAAGACCATGTTGGTGCGCAGCATCAACATTTCTCCGCTACGCGCATCACCGCGCTGCGGGCACGCGGATTGGCTGCGATTTCCGCCGCAGAGGGCTTGAGCGCCTTGCCAACCAGCGCCATGCGCGCCTGTGGCAATTGCGAAGCCATGAGGGGAAGATTTTTGGGAAGGTTATCCGGCGCCGCTTCGTCGCGCATGAAGCGCTTGACGATTCGGTCTTCGAGGGAGTGAAAGCTGATGACCACCAGCCGCCCTTCCGGATTAAGCACGTCGCGCGCCTGTGGCAGGGCTAGCGCAAGTTGCTCGAGCTCTTGATTGATATGAATCCGTAAAGCTTGAAAGGTGCGCGTCGCCGGGTCCTGGCCGGGCTCGCGGGTCCGCACGGCCTCGCGTACATGCGCGGCGAGCTGCCCTGTGGTTGCAATAGGCCGCTCGCTCCGAGCAGCCACAATCTTCTTTGCAATCTGGAAAGCAAACCGTTCTTCGCCATAGTCCCTCACCACTTGTGTAATTTCTCTTATCTCGGCCCGTGCCAGCCATTCCGCGGCCGTCTCGCCCTGCGTCGTATCCATCCGCATGTCGAGTGGCGCATCGAAACGGAAGCTGAACCCCCGCCCCCCCTCATCCAGCTGCGGTGACGACACTCCGATATCCATGAGCACGCCATCCACACTGCCGAATCCTGCTTCGCGCACCGCCTCGGCGATTTCGCCGAAGGCACGGTGCACAACCATCAATCGCTTGTCGCCGATCGCCGCCGCCACTTCGATGGCTTGCGGATCGCGATCCAGCGCCAGCAAGCGCCCGTCCGGACCCAACTGCTCGAGAATCGCCTTGCTGTGGCCGCCGCGACCGAAGGTGGCGTCTACGTAAACGCCGGCAGGCTTGATTGCCAGCGCCTCGACCGCCTCCCGCAGCAGAACCGTCAGGTGCTGCGCGGGAGCTTTCACAAGGCCAAATCCTCTAGGCCAGGCGGTAGCAGCTGATCGCCGAGGGCGAAGATCGCCTCCTGCTGTTTCTGCCAGCCAGCATCGGACCAGATTTCAAAATGGGAGCCCTGCCCAACCAACCAGACCTGCTTCTCGAACTGAGCGAACTGGCGCAACTCCGGCGCAATCAGCAGCCGGCCGGCCGAGTCCATCTGTTCGTCGCGAGCAAAACCGACCAGCAGGCGCTTGATCGCAGCGGAGCGGGGGTCAAGGCTGGGGGCGGCCAGAACCTTGTCGCGGATCGGCTCCCAGGCGGGATTGGGGTAGAGAAGAAGACAGCGATGCGGGTGGGCGGTCAGGACCAGAGTG
>JAUPVD010000360.1 GCA_030917225.1 Pseudomonadota bacterium | reverse complement strand
CGCCGAACGAATCAAGGTCGACAACGTCATCGCCACCTTTGAAAAGCTGGCCCCCGCCTACCTTGACGCCCTCAAGCAATTTGACCGCGCCAGCACCGACCCCGGTGGCACGGTCGACAAGGCCGTGCGCGGCATCGACCGTGAACCGACCAAGGCGATCGACGATCTGGTCACCGAAATACAGAAAATCTCCAAGGAATCCAACGAGGCAGAGGCCAAAAACGCTGCCGAGGTGTTCGGCGCCGTCAAAACGGGCCTGATCACCTTCTCGATCGGCGCGGTCGTCGTTCTCGTATTGCTCGCGTTCTATATTGTCGGCTCGATTACCGGCCCGCTCGCCGCGCTTGAGTCGGTCATGACTCACATCGCCAGCAGTGGTGACCTGACCAGGCGCGCTGACACGACCCATCAGGATGAAATCGGGCGCATGGCCAACGCCTTCAACATCATGATGACCCAATTGCAGAAGATCATCGGCGAGGTGCGCGGATCCAGCGACCAGGTGGCCGCCTCGGCCGACCAGCTTGCAGGCTCCTCCGCGCAACTGGCCGAAGTCTCGGAACAGCAGTCCGGCGCCGTTGCCTCCAGCGCAGCGGCCATCGAGGAACTGACTGTGGCCATCGCATCGGTTTCCGAAACGGCGCGGGACGTGCACACGCAAGCGGTCGACAGTGTTTCGCGGACCACCGAAGGTTCCGAGAAGGTTTCCCATCTGGCCGGCGAGATTCAGCGACTGCAGCAGAGCATGGTGGACATTGCGCGCACCGTCGACGAGTTCGTCAAGAGCACACAGGCTATTACCGGCATGACGCAGGAAGTACGCGACATTGCCGACCAGACCAATCTGCTGGCGCTCAATGCCGCCATTGAAGCCGCCCGTGCCGGCGAGGCCGGCCGCGGTTTTGCGGTGGTCGCCGATGAGGTACGCAAGCTGGCCGAAAAGTCCGGCAAATCAGCCAGCGAGATCGACTCGGTGACCCGCTCGATCATGTCGCAGTCCTCGGCGGTTCAGGATGCCATTACTGCCGGCGAACGCGCCATCGAAACCAGCATGACGCTGGCCACCGATGTTGAAGCCGTACTCCTGCACTCGCGCGACTCGGTCGAGCGCTCGACCCACGGTGTCACCGAAATCAGCGACTCGGTCTCGGAGCAGAAAGTGGCATCGACCGATATCGCGCAAAGCATGGAGCGCATCGCCAACATGGTCGAGGAAAACAACGCCGCAGCACGAAGCGTCAGCGATGCCACGCGTGAGCTGAAGACGCTGTCGGAGCGGCTGATCCTGTCCGTATCGGGATTCCGGCTAGCTTAGGCAACAAGCTGTTCGACAGGAGGCAGCTAATGCGTGCCGGTTTTTTCCTTCCACTGACGGCCAGCCTGCTGCTTGCCGCCTGCAGCCCACCGGAGCCGATCCGACTGGGCTTTATCGGCGGCCTGACAGGTCGCGTGGCCGATCTCGGCGAAGCCGGCCGCAACGGCTTTCAACTGGCTGTGGAGCAAGCCAACGCTGCCGGCGGTGTCGGTGGCCGCAAGATCGAGATTCTGGTCAAGGACGATACGCAGGATCCGGCCAAGGCCAAGCGGGCTGCGGAAGAACTGGTTGCCGCCAAGGTGGCCGCCATCATCGGGCCGATGACCAGCGCCATGGCCGAACCGGTGCTGGCCGCTGCCACTGCGGGCGGCATTACCGTCATCAGCCCGACGGCAACCAGCACCGCCCTTACCGGCAAGGACGATCTGTTTCTGCGTGTCACTTCCGACACCAGCAACTATGCAAGCCTGAGCGCCAGATACCAGTTCACCAAGAACGCCGTGCGCAGCGTTGCCATTGCCTACGATGCCCGCAACCGCGCCTATACGGCCGGCTGGCTGGCCGATTTTCGCAAGACCTTTGTCGAACTGGGCGGCACGATCAGTGCCGAGATCGTTTTTGAATCGGGGGATGCCACCGACCACGCAGCACTGATCAAACAGATGCTGACGAGCAAGCCGGATGCCTTCCTGTTCATCTCCGGAGCCGTCGACACGGCGCGATTTGCCCAGCAGGCATCACAGCTCAAGGCCGGCCAGAAACTGATCAGTGTGGAGTGGTCGGCAACCGAGCGCCTGATCGAACTGGGTGGCAAGGCGGTGGATGGACTCTATGTCACCCAGTTCTTCGACCGGGAAGACAAGTCGCCGGCTTATCAGACCTTCCGCCAGGCCTACGAAAAACGCTTTCAGCAGTTGCCGGGTTTTGCTTCCGTCGGCGCCTACGACGCCACGCGGGCAACGCTGGAAGCCATCGGCCGGGGCAAGAACGGCGAATCGCTGAAGCAGACGCTGCTCGAACGAGGCCCATTCGTCGGCGTACAGCAACCGATCCGCCTCGACCGTTTTGGCGATGCCCAGCGTCGCGCGTTCATTACCACCATTCGCGACGGCCGCTTCGTCGCCATCGAATAGCTGCAGCACCCGCATGACGACCTGGCGACTGCGCACCTCGTTGAGTCTGCTGCTGGTTGCCACGACGGCGGTTACTTTCCTGCTCATGGGGTCGTTGATCATTGCCGTGCGCACTCCCCAGATCAACACCGAGGCAATGACCGCAGTTCACGAAGAGGCTGCCAACAAGGCCCGCCTTCTCAATTTCCATCTCGGCACCATTGAGGCCCAGCTAAAACCAATTGCCGCTCTGGCCCAGATGGCCTCGCCCAGAACCCTGAGCGACAACCTGACCGCGCTGGTGGGTAAGGGTGAGCAGTTTCTCGCCATTCATCTTGTCGATGCGCGCGGCATCATTCGGGGCAGTGCCTTCCCGGTCGGGAGCAGTCGGTTCGCGGAACGCACCATTGGCAACGACATTTCCCGTACGCCGCTGTTTCGTGGTCTGACCGAACGGAACAGCCTGTGGAGTGACAAGCAGCTGTCAGTCGCCACTGGCGAGGTGGTGATCGGTGTCGGCATACGCCACGGACAATGGGCAGTGATCGGCGAAATCGCTCCGGCCTTGCTGCGCGACAGCGTCGCCACGATCACCGGAACCGACCGTGACGCCCTGCTGGTCATCGACCATCAGGGTGAATGGATCGCCGGCAACGGGATGGGCAATGCCCCCAAGGAAAACCTGGGGGCATTGCCCATCGTCCAGGCCGCACGGTCCGGACTGGACTCCGGGCAGACCGTCAGCGATGGCAACCGTAGCGTCTTTGTCGGCAGCGCAAAGCCGCCAAGCCTTGGCTGGACATTCATCGTCACGCGCCCGGCCGGACTCGACAACTCGGATATCCGGCGCATGGTCATGCTCATCACCTTCGGTTTTTTCGGTTCCATGATGATCGGTCTGCTGATCGCACCATGGTGGGCCAAAAGCATCTCGCGCCCGGTGCAGCGACTGATCGACCGCACCCACCTGCTCGCCGTTGGCCGCTACGACGACGAGCAGGCTGCCCGGAAGCGTAGCGACATCATCGAGATCAACCAACTCGACGATGATCTGCAAGCGATGGCCGACGCCATCCGCGAGCGTGAACGCTCACTTGCACGCAGCGAAGAACGGCTCCGCGCCACCATCGAGAACTCGCCGATGGTGGCCATCCAGTGGTACGACCGCGATGGCGTCTGCCGCTACTGGAACCCGACGTCAACGACCTGCTATGGCTACACCCCCGAAGAGACGGTCGGCCTCACAATAGTGGAGCGGGGCCAGAGCAAGGAAAATCATGAAGCGTTCATCAAGATCATCCGGCAGATCGAAACCACGGGACAACCCTTCCCGCTGACGGAGTTCAACAGCCGGCACAAGGACGGTCATGCCATCGTCGTCCTCTGTTCCATATTCGCGATTCCCGACGCGCATGGCGGACAGCAATTTGTCTGCCTGGACATCGACATCAGCGAACGCAAGCGCGCGGAGTGCTCCCTGCGCGCCAGCCAGCAGGAGCTGGAAAGCATCTTCAACGCTTCGCCGGTGGCCATGTCGGTTTCGGACCTTGCCCGTGGTTCTCGCATCATCAAGGTCAACGATGCCT